>CANRPG010000044.1 GCA_947632425.1 uncultured Clostridia bacterium
AAGCACCTTTACAAGCTCGGTCTTGCCAACGCCTGTAGGGCCTACAAATATAAAGCTGGCAGGGCGTATGCGCTTTGAAAGGTTGACCCTTGTGCGCTTTATTGCCTTTGCGACCTTTTCAACTGCCTCATCCTGACCGATAATGCGCTTTTTCATGGCTTCTTCAAGGCCGCGCACCTTTTCATACTCGCTCTGGGTTATCTTGTTTGCAAGAATACCCGTCCACAGCTCTATTACCTTGGAAAGGTCTTCATCTGTTACCTGAAGCTGCGAAGTTATCTTTTCAAGCTCAACAAGGCGGTCTGTTATGCGCATTATCTCAGCCTTTTCGCCTGCTATCTTCTCATAGTCGGGAGACTCTGCGGCTTCAAGCTCCGATAGTGCGGTATCGTGCTTATAAAGCTCCTCGTTGAGCTGCTCTACCTCGCCTATTTCTTTGCACTTTATGCTTGCACAGGCGCACGCTTCATCAAGAAGATCTATAGCTTTATCGGGCAGAAATCTGTCGTTTATATATCGCTCAGAAAGCACTGCGCACTTTCTTAAAAGCTCATCGGAGATATGAACGCGGTGGTGCGCTTCGTAATACTGCCTTACACCTTTTAGCACTTCAACTGTATCATCTATAGTAGGCTCGTTTACCGTAACCGGCTGAAAACGCCTTTCAAGCGCGCTGTCTTTCTCTATATACTTTCTGTACTCTTTGAAGGTCGTTGCGCCTATTACCTGGATCTCGCCGCGTGAGAGGGCAGGCTTCATGATGTTTGCGGCGTTCATAGAGCCTTCGGAACTGTCACCTGCGCCGACAAGGTTATGCACTTCATCTATAAAAAGTATAACGTTGCCTTTTTCTATAACTTCATCTATAAGACCTTTACATCTGCCCTCGAACTGACCGCGGAACTGCGTGCCTGCGACAAGCGCGGTAAGGTCTAAAAGATACAGCTCTTTATTTTTGAGATGGGCGGGAACATCGCCTTTGACGATATGCTGCGCTATGCCCTCGGCGATGGCAGTTTTACCAACGCCAGGCTCGCCTATAAGGCAGGGGTTGTTCTTGGTGCGGCGTGACATTATCTGCACAACGCGCTCTATCTCCTTATCCCTGCCGATTATGTTATCAAGCTTGCCCTCGCGTGCTTTTTCGGTAAGGTTTGTACAGAATTTAGGCAGATATTTAAGCTCTTTTTCCTTGGGCTTTCTTTTCTGCTTGCCATCGGTCTTTTTATCGGCTGCGGCATTTGAGTCTTCGCGTTTGCCGCCCAGTGCGCCGCCGAATATATGGCTTAGAAAGTCTGGCAGAGTATTATTGCCGCCCTGCTCAAAGTTTCCGCCCTCGGTCATATCCATAAGCTGGTTGGACATTTCTTCTAGGTCGTCATCGGAAATGCCCATTTGCTTCATATAATCATCTACCTGAGAAATGCCCAGCTCTCTTGCGCAGACAAGGCAAAGCCCTTCGTTTTTCTTTTCGTTTCCGTTCATTGATGTGATGAACACCGCGGCAGGTCTTTTACCGCATCTGGAACACATTATCACTGTTATCTATCCCCTTTCGAGAAGTTTATCATACAAATATATTTGCAAGGAAAGTTTTGTTTATATAGTCGGTCATGACAAAATCAAGCACGCCGAAAGAATGGTTGACTGCGTATCTTACCGCAAAACCTATTATGAAAAGTATAAGCACGCCCTCTGCCGCGCCGATAAGTGCGCCTGCGATATGCGAAAACCTTTTTGTAACGCGAACGACTTTCAAAAGCCGCAGGACTCGGTACATGACCCTGAGTATCACAGAAGCCAGCAGGAATACGACCAGCACAGCCGCGGCTTTGGATATATCCACAGCTTTATCTCTTATTATGCCGCTTTCAAGGTTCTCGGCGGCTTTTTGGGGGTCTTCCTCGGTAACAACGCCGATGATGTTCTTCAGGCTTTCTTCCTCTGTAAGGGTATCGGCGAGCTGCTTGGCATCATCGCCTTTTATATTTCCGTCGGTATATTCTTCTATCTTTTCGGGCGTAACATTTTCGTCTATACGCGCTTTTATTTCTTCTTTAGAGATATTTTCACCATGATCTGCGGCTATCTGCTGGATAGATGCAAACAAATCGTCACTTTCGGCAAGCTCTTTAAGATCGGTATCATCTATCTCTATTTTTAGCTCCTGCGCTACCTGATCTTTAGCTTTGTCAAAATTTTCTTTGAGGTCTGCGCTGTCCATGTTCTCTGCTATGGTATCAACGACCTTGGGCTTTATATATTTTTCATAAGCGGCTGTAGATGCAGGCTTTGCGACAAGCACTGCAAGCGCGCACGAAACCACCGTGATAGCAACAGAAACTATCGTACTTAAAACACTGCGGCGGCTGCCCACGAACGCAAATGCGCCTATAAACGCAACTATAATAATATCAATAAGTATTGTCATAAAAACACTCCGTATCATTCAAATGTAACTTTATATATACTGCTGTAGTCCTCTACATACATGGCATCATCTATAAACACGAAAGACTGGTAGTCGGGAGAGACATCATAAGTGGCTGTAAGCTTTCCCGTGCCGTCATACACATCAAGTCTGCCTTTCAAAAGGATATAGACATTGCCGCCTTTGCAGGTTATCTGACGGCATTCGCCCTCTATACTTGCCTGAAAGATATCTGTAGAAGATGTGCTTGCTATAGTTAAGTCAAAATAGCCTTTGGTAACGCTTTTTTCAACTATTGCAGCCGTTTTGGTATCTGCGGCGCTGTCTGTAAGGGTGGTGTTGTAGTCATACTGAGAGATAGTTTTGCCCTCGGGAGAGAGGTGCAGCAGCTTATTATCGCCCACCAGCCACACCGAATCGTCGTCACATAATACTGTATCATACACCATGGTGGGAATATTGTCGATAGTAAAGACGGGGTCGGACTGCATGAAGTTCAGCGCTGTTATAACGCTCGAAAGTTCGCCGCCCGAGGCTTTGAAAGTTGCCACCGCGCAGCCGTTGCCCTCGCTGTTCATAGAGATATCTATTATCCTCTGACCGCTAGACCACAGGAAAGCCTCGTTGCCTTTGGGGTCGTACACCGTCATATAAGAGAGGTATTTATCGGTCTGGGTGACTATTGCGGCGTAATCTTTCTTGCCTATTTCAGCCATGATTATTTTTTCGGGAAAGGTACGCTTATAGACCTCGCCTTCGTCATTTACCGCCATAAGGCTGTAGCCGCCCAGGTCGTAAAGCAGCAGCATATTTCCGCCTGCAACGCCTATTGGGTTTGCAAGGCTGTGCTGTATACTGCGTATCTTGTTGCCGTCGGCATCGTATATGGTTATGTTGGTATCGGTAACGAGAATAAAGCGGTCGCCGTATGTATATATTTCAGACGAATTTGTTTCACCTATCGCTATCGGGAACTCGCCTGCCTCTACCTTTGTGCTGTTTTTAACAACGGTATCTTTGGTATCTTTCCAGAGCTTGCTCACCTTAGGCAGCCACATCTGCGAGGTCAAAACTGCCACTAAGGCTACACACAATATGGCGGTAAAGCCTGCAAGCTTTTTCATTGAACGTTTTCTCTTAGCTTTCTTTCTGGCTTTGCGAATGTCTGTCTGATATGTTTTCTCTCTTGCCAAAACACATTCTCCTTTCTCTTTTTGCCGCCCTCAATAAAACACTTTGTTGAGATAAAGCCCTTGTGCGGGGGCGGTCTTTCCTGCTTTTGTTCTATCCTTGCTGTCTATTATACTCGGCAGGCTGTCGGCGGCTATTCTGCCGTCGCTGATGAAAATAAGCGTGCCTACCATTATCCTTACCATATTGTACAAAAAGCCATTGGCGCTGACTTTGAATATGACCATATCGCCTTCTCGCCTTACAGAAAACTCGTTTACCACCCTTACGGTGCTTTTCTTATCGCACGCGGCAGAGCAGAACGCTTTGAAGTCATGCTCGCCCACAAACGCCTGCGCGGCGGTATGCATTTTGTTTTCATCTAGCGTTACATAGTGCATGTGCGCGGTATGGGCATAAAACGGGTTCTTTATTCTGCTGTTGTGAACGAGATACTCATACTCGTTGCCCTTGCAGTCGAACCGTGCGTGAAAGCTGTCGGGTACTATCTCGCATTTGCTTACGCCTATATCGCCGGGCAGCAGCGCGTTAAGACCAAACACCACGCCTTTTTCGGTAATTGTGCTGTCTGTATGGAAATTGAACACGAACTGCCGAGCGTGGACGCCCTTATCGGTGCGCGAACAGCCGTTTATAGTTACGTTTTCCTCTTTGAGCAGCGTACAGAGAGCTTCTTCTACCGTTTGCTGCACCGAGGCGGCGTTACTTTGCCTTTGAAAGCCGTGGTATGCGGTGCCGTCATACGCCATAGTGACCTTAAAATTTCTCATTATCTGATGTTATCCACCTGATCTATATTTTCAACGCGTATAAGCTTTTCGGTATTGCCTTTTTTACCATACACCAAAATTTTTACCCATTCTTCGTCGGCATCTGTTATCCTACACTCGATCTCTTCATAATCTACCGTAATGGTACAGTCTCTGCCTATAATGCTTTTGAAAACCTGTGACATCTGCTCGTCTTCTCCTTTCAGTTTTCTTACTTCTTTTTCAAGCTGTTTGGTACTTTTGAGCAGAGCTTCTATCTGCTCGTCCTGATCCATATCTTTAAAAAAGTTAGTAAAATTGCCCACGTTCATCACCCTGCTTTATTTAATATCCACTCTTAAAATGCTTTTAACGGCTATCAGGCGCAGCTTCTTTGGGGAAGTACCCCCCCATTCCACAAAATTTCGATCCAGTCATTGCTTACATCGGTAACTCTGCCCTCGATAGTCGGCATACCTTCTAAAGATGTATAAAACACACACTCTTTGCCGACGAGTTTTCTAAGTATCATATCCATGTTATTTCCTCCTGTAATTATATAAAAAAGTTTATCTTATCTGCAAAAACTACCCCTGTGATAAACACTGCCGTTACAAAAATCGCGGCATAATCGCGAAAGGAAGTTTTAAGCTGCTTGAGCCTTGTTCTGCCCTCTCCGCCGTGATAGCAGCGGCACTCCATTGCAAGGGCAAGCTCAACCGCACGGCGGAATGATGAAACTATAAGCGGCACGAATATAGGCACCAAAGCCTTTGCTCTTTTTATTATAGAGCCTGTTTCCATATCTGCGCCGCGTGCTTTCTGCGCCGACATTATTTTGTCGGTATCTTCAATAAGCGTGGGTATAAAGCGCAGGGCTATTGTCATCATCATGGCAAGCTCATGCACGGGTACTTTTATTACTTTCAGCGGCGAAAACAGCCTTTCTATGGCATCGGTCAGCTGTATGGGAGAGGTGGTGTACGTAAGCAGCGAAGAACCTATTATAAGCGCAACTATTCGTATTATCATGAACGCTGCGGTGGTAACGCCGAGCTTTGTTATTATAAGAAATTTCCACTTGAACAAAACATCGCCTGTGCGTATAAAAAGCAGGTTCAGAAGCCCTGTGAATATCAGCAGGGGCATAAGCGGCTTTAAGCTTTTGAGCATCATCTTGAACGGTATGCCCGAGAGCAGGAACGCGCCCAGCACGAACACCATTCCCACGCCGAGACCGAAGAAGGTATCTGCTATAAAAAGCATTACTATAAATGCCACGATGAGTATTATTTTTATCCGCGGGTCAAGGCGGTGTATTATCGACTTGCCGGGAAAATATTGACCTATGGTTATATCTTTGAGCAACTGTTATCTCTCCTACCTGTTTTCAAGCAGACGCATTATCAGCTTTTTGCCGAACTCTACCGTATAAACGTCGTCTTCTATCGGCACGCCTGCGGCTTTTAGCCTGTTGAAGACCCTTGTTATCTGCGGCACTGCCAGACCCATTTGTTCAAGCTCCTTAGAGCGGTGGAACACGTTCACGGGGGTATCATAGCAGAAAACTTTCGCTTTGTTCATCACAAGTATTTTTGTGGTATGCTTCGCTATATCCTCCATAGAGTGCGAGACCATCATGACGGTGTTTTTCTTCTGTTGGTGATACTCGCGTATCTGTGCCAGTATCGCATCTCTGCCCTTGGGGTCAAGACCCGATGCAGGTTCGTCAAGTATCAGCACTTTGGGATCCATTGCCATTACGCCTGCAATAGCGGCTCTTCTTTTCTGTCCGCCAGAAAGCTCAAACGGGCTTTTTTCCATAATATCCTCGCTGAGACCTACCATTCGCATGGATTCGCGCACGCGCTTATCGATCTCGCTGTCTGAAAGACCCATATTTTTAGGCCCGAAAGCTATATCTTTATAAACGCTTTCTTCAAAAAGCTGATACTCGGGGTACTGAAACACCAGCCCCACTTTGAAGCGTATATCTCGCAGGCGGCTCTTGTCTTTCCAGAGCTGCTCGCCGTCTATGAAAACTTTGCCCGAAGTGGGCTTCAAAAGCCCGTTAAAATGCTGTATAAGGGTTGATTTTCCCGACCCTGTATGACCTATGATGCCGACAAGCTCGCCCTCATCTATTTCAAGGTCTACGTTATCGACGGCTGTTTTGCAAAAGGGCGTGCCCTCGCCGTAGACATATGTAAGACCCTCTGTTTTTATAATAGGCATAATATCTCCCTGCTTTAATTACGGGTTATTTCCTTTAGTTTCATGGTAAGTTCTATCAATGTAAGCAAGCTCCATATCGGCACGAGCATTGATATTACCATAACAACGCATTTAACTTTTGAATAACCCGAATAATTTCTTATCCTGTAAAGAATGGTTATTGTCATCAACACAGTGATGACGGTATATATAACATACAAAGTACCAAATATCAGAAATACCACAAGCGGCACTGCGACATAGCCAACGGTATATACGACTAAAAATATCAGCGCCAGACCAAATGTGACGACAGTAACGAACCAGAAAAACGGATTTATCACCAAAGCGACTGCTATTACTGCAGTTTCAAGTATAAGATATATCCCAAAAGCCGCCGCTGCAACGGCAGATATCCACGCTATGGGATAGCATATCCACAAAACGAGGCGTTGACGTTTTGCGCAGGCTGCATTGTATTCTTCATCGCTGCCGAAAAACCTTTCACGCTCTATCGGCGTTTTTGTTATTCTTACCAGCACTGCCGCAAGAAGTATCACAAGCGGCATGGAAACCATTGCCGCTCCTGCGATAGAAATACAACGAAGAATGGAAAAACCGTCTATCAGTTTTATTATATCGCATATGAAAAGCACAAAATATGCACACAGCGCCAGCGGCATACCTATCAGATACAAAAGAGTTACGGCAAGGGTATTGCAGCGCAGCACCTTTGTTTTATCAAGTATCACGAACAGAAGTATTATGGCTAAAAGTATCCATATCATTTATATCTGCCCCTTTCGGTCAGTTCATCAGAAGCTTTGCAAGCTGCTCAACGCACTCGTCCTCTGTGATAGTCTCGGGGTCTAGCTCTACTCCCTCTTTTCTGAGAAGATAGACAAGCTCTGTCACCTGCGGAACGTCAAGCCCTATGGAGCGCAGCTTTTCCACCTGCGAAAATATCTGCTTGGGTGTGCCGTCCATTATAATGTTTCCGCTGTCGGCGACAACAACTCTGTCTGCCTGCGCAGCTTCTTCCATATAATGCGTTATAAGCACTATTGTAACGCCCATTTCTTTATTTAGCATTTTTATTGTTTTCATGACCTCCGCTCTGCCTTTGGGGTCTAGCATGGCGGTGGGTTCGTCAAGAAGTATACACTCGGGGCGCATGGCGATAAGACCTGCTATAGCTACCCTTTGTTTTTGTCCGCCCGAGAGCTTATGGGGGGCGTGCTCGCGATATTCATACATATCTACGGTCTTTAGCGCTTCGTCAACGCGCCTGCGTATCTCTTTAGGCTCAACGCCCATATTTTCAAGCGCGAACGCAACGTCCTCTTCGACTATCGTGGCGACTATCTGGTTATCGGGGTTTTGAAACACCATGCCCACGCGCTGGCGTATAGGCAGGACGTTTTCTTCTTTTGAGGCATCTAAGCCGCAGGAAAACACACTGCCCGACTGCGCGGTATTTATGGCATTAAAGCACTTGGCAAGGGTAGATTTTCCGCTGCCGTTGTGACCCAGAAGTGCGACAAACTCGCCTTTTTTTATATCGAGCGAAACGCCGTGCAGAACTTCTGTTTCCGTGGGTTCGTCGGCAGATTCGTTTATATATGAAAATCGAAGATCTTTTGCTGATAAAAAGTTTTCCATGGTCTTTCCTTTACTTTAATTAAGCTTATGGCGCTGCTTTGAGGTATCTCCCCTCTTGGCGGCATGGCGGCGCACAAAGCGCCGAAAGCAGATGTCAGTCCTTCTTGAACTTGTCTATTATATCCTCTGCTTTATCCTTGACCTTTTCAAGGTTCTCTTTGGAAGCAAGATCCTTTGCCTTGTCCTTTACCTCGTCGGGGATCTTGTCCTCGATCTTTTCAACCTTTTCTTTTATATCGCCCAGATCGAAGCCCATTTATATCACCTCCATAAAAATTATCTGTAGTTTTCGTTATCTGTAACATACTGCCGAACGCGCAGGGGTATACCCATACTTTGCGAGAGCACGCGGCATTTTTCTATCATATCCGCCATATTACCCATATCAACTACCGTAAAGCCCGTTTTAATGCCGAGGCTCTTTACGTCCTGCGCAAACTTGAGCATTTCGTCAAACGCTTTCTCGCCAAAGCTCGGTCTTGTTATCTCGCAGTAGCTTTTGCTGTCGGGGGCGTTGAGGCTGATTGAAATGCTGTCAACAACACCTTTGAGCGCGTTAATATCAAAAGACGGATCTATCAGCCTTACTAAACCGTTAGTATTTATGCGTACGCTGATATTGCCTTTGCTTTTGATATATTTTGCGGTATCTAAAAGCACTGCCGCTCTCTCCATGGGTTCGCCATAGCCGCAGAAGACTACTTCTTCTATGCTGCCTGCATCGAGCTTATCAAAAGCCTGTTTTATCTCGTCAAGCGTTGGTTCATGCTCCAGCCAGAGGGGATCGTTGCCCACTATGCTGTCGCCGCCCTTGCGTATACAAAAAACGCAGTCGCAGGGGCATTTGTTTGTTATATTGGCATATGTTCTGCCGTCAAATCCATAAAATATAGTCATTGCTAACCCTCTTTACCTGTTGCTTGCCACACTGCTGTTGAGCCGCAGGGCAGTGCAAGAGATGTGCTTTCAACTTTAAGACCTATTTCATCGGCTGTAACGCTGCCGCCAAAACGCTTTATCATTATTTCCGACAGCATATAAGCCATTACCGAGGGCGAAAGACCCGTGGTATAACTGTTGAGCAGGAACATTACCGGCTTTTCGCTCATAACGCCTGCGCACAGTTTCAAAAGGCTGTATATGCAGTCCTCCAGCTTCCACACCTCGCCGCCCGGCCCTCTGCCGTAACTTGGGGGATCCATTATGACGATGTCGTAAAAATTCTGCCTGCGTATCTCTCTTGCCACAAACTTTTCGCAGTCGTCTACTATCCAGCGTATCGGTCTATCAGAGAGGGAGGAGGCAGCGGCGTTCTCTCTTGCCCACTGCACCATGCCTTTAGATGCATCTACGTGTGTCACAGCGGCTCCTGCCGCCGCGCAAGCGAGAGTAGCGCCACCGGTATACGCGAACAAATTCAAAACTTTCAGCTGCCGTTTGCTGCGGCTTATGGTATCGCCGAGAAGCTGCCAATTTACAGCCTGCTCGGGGAAAAGCCCCGTATGTTTGAAGCCTGTTGGGCGAATGATGAATTTCAGCTTGCCGTTTGTTATCTGCCAGCTTTCGGGAAGCTTTTTTCTGTACTCCCACTCGCCGCCACCCTTTTGCGAACGGTGATACACTGCCGCGGCTTTATCCCAAAGAGCCTTATCTTTTTCGGTCTGCCAGATTATCTGTGGATCGGGGCGAACGAGCAGTGTGCCGCCCCAGCTTTCAAGCTTTTCGCCGCATGATGTATCAAGTATTTTGTAGTCCTGCCAGTTATCTGCTATTCTCATGGTTATTTAGCCGCAAACTTTTCTATAGCGGCGACAATATTCTGCGCATACTCGGTTATAACGCCGAAGTTCTTGCCCTCTATCATAACTCTCACAAGCGGTTCTGTGCCCGACTCGCGAATGAGTATTCTGCCGTCGTCGCCGAGTTTGTCTTTATACATATTTATAGTATTTACTACTTCTTCATCGGTTTTCCAACCGCCTTTTTTGTCGGCGGTTATCTCAACGTTTTTGAGTATCTGCGGATAAGATGTCATAACGCCTGCAAGCTCTGAAGCCTTAACGCCCGTTTTGCAGAGTATTTCAAGCAGCTTAACTGCGGTAAGTTCGCCGTCGCCCGTGGTAGCCTCATCGAGGAAAATTATATGACCCGACTGCTCGCCGCCGAGGTTATAGCCGCCGTTTTGCATTTCTTCAAGAACGTATCTGTCACCGACCTGTGTGGTGGCAACAAGCACGCCGTTTTGCTTTGCGAATTTGAAAAAGCCCAGGTTGGTCATAACTGTGACAACGCAACAGTTTGATTTAAGCTTGCCTGTGGCTTTCATATACTTAGAGAAAATGGCAAGCAGCTTGTCGCCGTCTATTATATTACCCTGTTCATCGCAGGCAAGGCATCTGTCGGCATCGCCGTCAAACGCAAGACCCACATGGCATTTGTTATCAACGGTGGCTTTACAAATGGCATCCATATGTGTAGAACCGCAGTTGGCGTTGATATTTGTGCCGTCCGGCTTATTGTTTATAAATACGCAGTTAGCGCCCAGACCTTTGAACAGCTTTTCGGCGCACTCGGAAGATGCACCGTTGGCGCAGTCTATACATACTTTAAGGCCGCGGAAATCGCCTTCGATAGTTTTCATTATATAGCGAACATAGTCCCACTGGGCGTTCTTTTCATAGACAACTCTGCCTATCAAAGAGCCGCTTGAAAGGCATATGCTTTCGGGGTTATCGAGCACCAACTCTTCTATCTCGTTTTCGATAGCATCGGGCAGTTTGAAGCCTGTGCCTGCAAACAGCTTTATGCCGTTAAATTCAACGGGGTTATGTGATGCCGATATCATAACGCCTGCATCTGCTTCATATTTCTTTACGAGCATCGCCACCGCCGGCGTAGGCACTACCCCGAGAACGTGCGCATCTGCGCCCACAGAGCATATGCCTGCGATAAGGGCTGCTTCAAGCACATCGCCCGAGATACGTGTATCTTTGCCGATAAGTATCTTAGGCTTGCGGTTCGTTGTCTTTGTAAGCACAAGCGCAGCCGCTCTGCCTATGTTCATAGCGGTCTCGCAGGTAAGCTCTGTTATTGCTACACCTCTTGCGCCGTCTGTTCCAAAAAGTCTTCCCATAAAAAACGTCTCCTTTATAAATATATCTTATTAAAAATTAAAAACTGTACTGACCGTCTTTCGGTATGCCCAGATGCCTATAGGCAAGTTCTGTTGCACATCTGCCGCCTTTAGTTCTGTTAAGAAAACCAAGCTGCATCAGAAACGGTTCACAAACGCCCTCGATAGTGGCGGCATCTTCACCCAGCGACTGCGCAAGCGTTTCAAGACCGACAGGACCGCCGCTGTAGTTTATTATTATCGCCCGAAGGATACGTCTGTCAAGCTCGTCAAGACCGAGTTTGTCAACTTCCATTCTATTCAGCGCTATATCTACCATTTCTTTGGTAAGCTTGCCGCTGCCTATAACGTCTGCGTAATCTCTTGCACGGCGAAGAAATCTGTTGGCTATACGCGGCGTACCGCGAGAGCGCGATGCAAGTTCTTTTGCGCCCTCTTCATCGCAGGGAACACAGAGTATCACAGAAGAACGCATGATTATCTCGCAAAGTTCGTCGGTGGTGTAAGGCTCTAAGTGCGCCTCGATTCCGAACCTGTCACGAAGCGGTTTAGTAAGCTGACCTGCGATAGTGGTCGCGCCTATAAGAGTGAATTTATTGAGGTCTAGCCTTATGCTTCTTGCGGCAGGGCCTTTGCCTACTATAATATCCAGCGCGTAGTCCTCCATGGCGGGGTAGAGTATCTCCTCAACGGCTTTTGACAGGCGGTGTATCTCATCTATAAAAAGCACATCGCCTTCTTGCAGAT
>CANRPG010000045.1 GCA_947632425.1 uncultured Clostridia bacterium
GGTGAATTTCAAAATAGTCCGGTGGACTATTTTGAAAGAGGGAACGCCCTGCAAGAGAGGGCGTTCCCTTTGAGAAAACCTTATCTCTCTTTCCGCGTTCCATTATGGAACGCCGTTCAATGTGAAAAATTCATAACAATTATAATGCGCGAAAGTATCAGCACACTCAAAATGAAAAGAAAACCAAATATAGTGGAGCGTTGAACAGCTCCGCAGGCTGCGCGTAAGCGCAAACTAAACACACTATAAAATCAATATGCAAAAGTCTATTTGCCAACATCTTGCCTCTTGCTTCTAATATGAAATGCAGGAATGGCAGGTCTGAGCAAATGCTGTAAAAGCATTTCTAACTTCTAACTTCTAACATCTTACCTCTAGTTGCGTAAGCAGCATTATTATTACTCAACCTCCGTACTCACTGCGAGCCGTGAGGCGAAACTTTTCAGCTCTTCCATGCTTTTGAACTCTATCTCCAGCCGTTGCGCGCCGCCCTTTTGCTGCCGCACCTTTACCGCTGCGCCCGTCAGCTTCTTCATGGCTATCTCCAGCTCGCTGACATATGGGTCTTTGCTGACAAAACCCTTTGCCTGCGGCTTTTTCGGCTCTTTGCCCTCGGCTGCCAGCATTGTCTCCAGCGCGCGGACGGTCAGCTTTTCTTCCGCTGCCCTCTGCGCCAGTGCGGCACACTTTTCTTTATCCGCTACCCCTGCGAGCACCTTTGCGTGACCTACCGAAATATCGCCATTTGACAGCATTTTTTGCACGCTCTCGGGCAGCTCTAACAGCCTTAGCGAATTTGCTACGACCGAGCGCGGTTTTGAGACCGTTTCGGCTATCTGCTCCTGCGTCATAGAAAAATCTTCCGACAGCCGCTTATAACCTGCGGCTTCTTCTATGGGGTCAAGGTTCTCTCTTTGCAGGTTCTCTATCAGCGCGAGCTGCGCGGTTTGCAGATCGTCAAGCTCTTTTACTATTGCAGGAACTTCCTTTATGCCGGCTTTCATTGCCGCTCGCCACCGCCGCTCGCCTGCGACTATTACATAACTATCGCCGCTTTTTCGCACGATGATAGGCTGCAGCATTCCATACTGCTGCAACGACTGCGCGAGCTGCTCTATTGCATCTTCGTCAAAATTCTTTCTAGGCTGTTTTCTGTCGGGCTCGATAGACGAAGTTCTCAGCACGGTCATGCCGCTCTCGCTGCTTTCGGCTGACCTTTCTTCGCTATCTTCGTAAAGTTCAAACAGGGTATCGTAACCTTTTCCCAGCTTCTTCTTTTTCATGCGCTGATAACTCACCTTGCCTTTTCCCGTTTAAGTATCTCTTTTGCGAGTTCTTCATAGGCTTTTGCGCCTTTGGACTTTTTATCGTAATACATTATGGGCATACCGAAGCTGGGCGCTTCCGAAATGGCTACGCTGCGCGGTATGACGGTATTGAATACATCTTTTTTAAAATATTTATCTACTTCTGCGGCTACCTGTTCTGTAAGCTTATATCTGCCGACATACATAGTATACAGTATGCCCTCGACTTTCAGATTTGGGTTGCTGCTTTTGCGTATTCTTTTAATGGTATCCATAAGTTCTGCGAGACCCTCGAGCGACAAAAACTCACACTGTATGGGTATCAGAGCGGAATCTGCGGCGGTAAGGGCGTTTACTGTAATAATATCCAGCGAAGGTGCGCAGTCTACAAGCACAAAGTCATAATCGTCACGCACATCGGCAAGCTGCTTTTTAAGAAAGTTTGCTCTGTCTTTTTCATCTATAAGCTCTACCGCTGCGCCTGCGAGGTCTTTAGTGGCAGGAATGATACTTATTCCGCGAAACTGCGTTGAAACTACCGCCTCAAACGCTTTGCACTGCTCTACCAGAACATCATAAGAGGTATAGCGTATACTTTTTTTGGAAACGCCGAGGCTGGTGGTGGTGTTGCCCTGCGGATCGAGGTCGATAATAAGCACTTTTTTGCCTTTAAGACCCAGCGCTGCCGCGAGATTTACTACGGTGGTGGTCTTGCCAACGCCGCCTTTCTGGTTTGAAACGGCGATCACTCTGCCCAACTGCCACACCTCTTTCCAAACAATATTACATTTTATTATACTACATTTTAGTCAAATAGTCAAGAGCGGAGGTACACAAAGTGAAATTTCTGTAATACGCTTTGCCACATATTACTATATACTATAATAGTATAGTAACATAATATGCATAAAATTATAAAACGAGCCGGAGAATAGCTCTCCGGCTGCAATATAAGTTTTGATCAAAACTCTATCTTAGAATACAGTCCGCTGCCGAGTTCCATGGTATCTTCGGGCTTGGGCTTTTTATAGTCTTTCTCAAAAGATGTAGAAATATCGAGGCTCTTTACGGGTCTTTGGTGTCTGCCGCCGTTTCTTCTGCCGCCTCTGCGGTCATCGCCCCTTCTCTCTCTTCTCTCTGTAGAGCTTATGAGCACTTTTCTATAGGGTTCTTCGCCGACGCTCTTAGATGTAACGCCCTCGATCTCTGAAACTGTAGCGTGCACTATTCTTCTTTCGTAAGGGTTCATAGGCTCCAAAGCGGAGGTTCTGCCGTTTTTCTTGACACCCTCGGCTATCTTCTTGGTAAGGTCTATAAGGTACTGCTTTCTCTTTTCTCTGAAGCCGCAGCTGTCGATAGAAATTCTGTAGTACTCCTTATTTATCTTATTGCAGGCGAGGGAAGAAAGATACTGCAAGGCATCCAGAAGCTCTCCCTTTTTGCCGATAAGCTCTTCAAAGCCGTCGGCGACTATTTCAAACTTGACGCCTTCTTCGCTCTCATCTGTTTCGATAGATGCATTTTCAACGCCCATATCGCGGATAATTGCCATGATATAGCCCTTTGCGATGTCTGTCTTGGTCTCCTCATAGCCTGCCTTAATTCTGGCATCGCCTTTTGTTTTGCCGAAAAGACCTTTTTTAGGTTCTTCTATCACTTCGACTGTGATCCGATCCTGCGATACGCCGAACTCTTCGGCTGCCATTTGTCTGGCTTCTTCAACTGTTTTTGCGGTAAATTCCTTTGTTACCATAACTCTTTACACTCCTTTTCTTATTTCAACGGCTATTCATCAGTCTTCGTAGTATTCGTCGCCGTACTTTTCTGCCATACGCTTTCTGGCTTCGTTGAGCTTCTTTCTCTGAAGTTCTTTAAGCTCTGCCTTTGAAAGCTCTTTTTTATTCACCGGTTCTTCTTCGTCATCGTCGTCATCATCATCTTTATTATAGAGGCGTTTTGCTACCTCGGCTGTTGTGCCGTCGGCGTTTTGCATCTCAAGCATTCTCTGCATCATAGTCTTGCGCTTTTTATGCTTATTGCTTGCCATTTCCTTGTCTACCATTCTGCCTATTCTTTCGGGAGTATAGACAAGATTGAGCACTATTATCTGCACGAGAGAGAGTATTCCCGAATATATCCAGTAGATACCTAAGCCCGCAGGGAATCCGAACGCTATGAACAACGAGAAAATGGGCATTACGTAAAGCATCATTTTCATGCCGCCGCCCATTTGCACGGAGGGGTTGTTTTTCTTTGTAAAATAGTTTGAAACAAAAGTACAAACAAGCTGCGTTACAAAAGATATTATAGGTATTAAAATAGTTATATTCTTGGTGCTGGGGTAAACGCCGAGACCGAAGCCCAGAAGCGTATAATTAAAATCCTCAACTTCGGAAACAAGTTTGCTGTCTATCTTCTCAAAAGGCAGCGTATAGCCGTCTTTTATGATATTTATCACAACAAGCTCGGGTCGTGCTCGAAGCTGTTTTGACACCTTGCTGTCGTCTATCATATAGCTGTAAAGGGAGTTGCTCTCGTCTCTGTACATAAGAAGGGCATCTATGGCTTTTTCTATCTGCTCTTTGGAAGAATACTTCTTGTCGTCTATCTCTGTTTCTTTTATTGAAGAAGTTTCTTTAAAGCTGTACTCCTTGCCGTCCTTATCGGTGACTTTATTCTCGTTGAGGGCGGTTATCATGGTATTTTTTTCTTCATCGGAAAGTTCGCTGTTATGATCTGCATCATACATAGCGACAAGCTGCTCGAAGTCTATCTCGTTGTCTTTTATATCGTAGCACACGGTATACAGCGAAGAAACGACGTTTGATGCTCTGTCTATATGACCGTTGTCTATATCGTTAAGAACATAATATATAGGCTGATATACAACATTTATAAGAGAGAAAAGCACGAGCATCGAGATTATCATAGGCAGGCAGCTGCCGGCAGGGCTCACGCCTTCTTTGGCATAAAACTCGGCGAGCTTTTGCTGCATCTGCTCGTTATTCTTGCCGTACTTCTTTCTGATCTTCTCGATCTCGGGCTGGTATCTTTGCATTTTTGCGGTGCTCTTCTGCTGTTTTATCTGAAGCGGCAGAAGTATTATCTTTATAAGAACGGTAAACGCAAGCAGCGCGATACCATAGTCTCTTATCAGCTTATAGCAAAGTTCCATAAGTAATCCCAGAGGGATAGCTATCAATCTGAACATTATTATCTTCTCCTGAATTTTGTAAAAAAGCTGCCGAAAAGTTTATATTCTTCGGGCACGGGGTCATATCCCCCTTTTGACCACGGGTTGCATCTTAGCAGTCTCCACACCGAAAGAATAGTGCCCTTTATTACGCCGTGCTTTTCATAAGCCTGCAACGCATAGGCAGAGCAGGTGGGGTAGTATTTGCAGCAGGGCTTCATTTTTAAGGGGCTTATAAATTTTCTGTAAAACCGCACCGGCAGCTGAAATAGTTTTCTTAGCATTGTTTTTTATTTTCCGCATTTGCGGCGGCGCTGTTTATCGAGGGTATCACTCTTTTCATGATGAACCACTCTACATCGCCTGACTTTTTTTCAAGTATCTCTTTTCTTGCGACAAAGACCATGTCATAGCCCAAAGGAATATATTTTTCGCACTTTCTGTATGCGGCGCGTATTATTCTCTTCGCTCTGTTGCGCTGCACTGCGCCGCCTATCTTTTTTCCTGCGGTTATGCCGAACCTGTTATAGGCTGTTTTGTTCCTTTTAAAATAGCACACCGCAAACGAGCATGACACATATTTTGCCTTATAGCAAGAGGAAAATACCTTGCTTTCTTTTAAAACGTCTGTAAAAAGCATAAAATAAAACCTATTCTTTATAAAAAAGACAGTAATTAACAAAAAGACCACCATACCAAATATCTTAGCTTGGTATAGGGTGGTCAGCGTTTTTAGTAGGTCAGACTTGCTCTACCCTTTGCTCTTCTTCTGGAAAGGATCTTGCGTCCGTTCCTGGTAGCCATTCTTTTTCTGAAACCGTGCTCTCTTTTCCTCTGGAGCTTCTTAGGCTGGTATGTTCTTTTCACTTGTATTATCCCCCTTTCGGATATATAAAACCGTATCTTACAAAAAATACGTATCCATATCTTTACTTATAGACCGCTTATTACGGCTGTCAGACCCTGACAATAAACTATTATAACTCATTTTAATACCCTTTGTCAAGCATTTTTTAAACTTTTTTATCCGCACATTTAACTAAATTTTGCGCCGCGGCAGCTTTATTTTTTATGACGGACAACTTTTGCCGCCCGAAAATGTCATCACATACTATATATTGTGGTAAAACATTTTAAACAGAAATGTTAAAAAATTTGTTAAATGTGCGCCGCAGGGGATTTTTTTGTATTTCAACGCTTGTAATTTATAAAAGAATATGTTATAATTATATGTGTATTGATATTTGTATTTATAATTGTGTGAAAGCATATGTTTTTGTTTGTTTTGACCGATGTTTTTACGGTTTGCGTGCTTCACACAAGGAAAGGAAAAATATATGAACTCGTTTTCAAATGTTGTCGAAAAGGTAAAAGACTACTGCAAAAGCGACCCGGGCATAAGCAGTGTGGGATATGATATGTGGATAAAAACTTTGCAGCCTTACAAGCTGGAGGACGGCACGGCTATAATGTATGCGGATTCGGACTTCAGCGCAAAGACGGCTTATTCGCAGTACGGCGACATACTGAAAATTGCCTTTGAAGAGATACTGGGTTTTGCTGTAGATGTGAAAATTCTTGTAAAGCCCGGAGAAGAATCGGAAGCTAAAAATAAAGAGATAACGGCTGCCGAAGAAAGAATAATGAACGAGAGCGGCGGAAAAGAGCTGACGTTTGACAACTTTGTAAAGGGTAAATCGAACGAGCTGGCATATGCGTTCTGCACGGCGGTCTCGGATCTGGACAACAACGAGAACAAGGACGTTTTTAATCCGCTTTTCATTTACGGAAATTCGGGACTGGGAAAAACACACCTGATAAAGGCTATTGAAAACAAGGTACGCAAGCTTTACCCTGATGTAAATCTGATATATATAACGGGAGAGCAGTTCACAAACGAATATATAAAAGCTGTTACAAACAAGGAGACGGCTGCTTTTCACGACAAGTTCAGAAATGCTGACTTTCTGCTTATGGACGATGTGCAGTTTATTGCAGGAAAAGATTCTACACAGGAAGAGTTTTTCTACACGTTCAACGAGATATACAACAGGGGAAAGCAGATAGTGCTGACTTCCGACATACCGCCTTCAAAGATAACAAAGCTGATGGACAGGCTGCACTCTCGCTTTGTGACGGGTATGCAGGTGGATATTCAGCCGCCCGACTTTGAAACAAGGATAGCGATACTCAACAAAAAGGCGCAGGAGCTGGGAATGACTCTGAGCGAGCCGGTAACAAGGATAATTGCGGAAAAGCTGAAAACGAACATCAGACAGCTGGAAGGCGCGGTAAAGAAAATAAAGGCGCTTACGGTGTTTACAAGCGAGAGCCCGTCGATCTCAATGGCGCAGAGGGTGGTAAAGGAAATTCAGATAGACAATCATCCGGCGGAGATAACCGTTGACAGGATTATAAGCGAGATCTCGGTGGCGTTCGGGGTATCGCCGGAGGATATAAGGTCTAAAAACCGCAGCGCACCTATTTCTCTTGCAAGAAAAGTGACGATCTACATTCTGAGGGAAGTAAAGGGAATGACTTTCCTGGAGATAGGCGGAGAGCTTAACAGGGATCACTCGACGATGACTACCGGCTTCAAAGACGTTGTTGCGATGATGAAGAAGAACAA
The DNA here is from genome assembly GCA_947632425.1 of uncultured Clostridia bacterium. Taxonomy (GTDB): domain Bacteria; phylum Bacillota; class Clostridia; order Oscillospirales; family Ruminococcaceae; genus UBA7477. Next base: position 7,130 of record CANRPG010000045.1, read on the forward strand.
CGATCTGAACGACACGGTGAGGGATATTATCAAAAACCTTAAAATGAGCTGATTTGCAAAAGTTGGTTATTTAATGAACAAATATATTTTTGTATTGAAGCACAGAAAAAATTATTTGTCAATATAAAATTTTTAGCTGTCTTTCAACAGTTTCAACAAAGTTTTCAACACTTTTATTAACACGATTTGAAGTGTGCCGCCCTTTTTTGTGCGTAAAACCGCATAACGATACAAGATATTGTTTTGAAATGAAATGTAAAAATTTTATCACTTCAACTTGTTTTGTTGAAAAAGCCGGTCGAAAAAATTATTTTCAACGAAATCAACAACTTCTTTGAGTATGTTGAATGCGGTTTCAACTTTTTGGGAGAAAAAAGGTTTAGGGTGTGTTAGATGTGTTAGAAAAGTGTTTGAAAAAAGTGAGGGACAAAAACCCTTTTGGGAGAGGAAAAATCAGGGGTTTGAGTTGTTTCAACAGAGCATATTATTAATACTATATTTTAATTTATAAATTTGTTTGATAAAGCGTGGAAAGCAAAAATGTTTTTTGTGAATTTGTCCGGTGGAAAAATGGAAAAGGCAAGAGAGTTTTTTGTAAGCAGATGAATGTTTTCAACGGTTTAAATTGATAAAGGTAATAATGTATATTTTTTAAAGGATAATGACGAAAGGAAGTTATGGTTATGAGGTTTATTTGTGATAAAGGTACGCTGTATGAAGCGATAACCAACGTTTCAAAAGCTGTGGCTGAAAAATCTACTATAGCGTGTCTGGAAGGTATAAAGGCGGATATTAAAGGAAATGTGCTGACTCTGACAGGCTATGACCTGGAGATGGGCATTGAAACGCAGATAGAAGCAAGGTCGGACGATGTGGGAAGCTTTGTGCTCAATTCCAAACTGTTTGCGGATATTATAAAGAGAATGGGCTGCGATACGGTTGATATTGAAGTGTATGATAATCTGCAAGTGAAGATTCTGGGAGGAAATACCGAATACCATATTGCGGCGATATCGGCAAGCGAATACCCGGAGCTGCCCTCGGCAAGCGAGTGCGAGAGCATTTCGGTGCAGCAGTCGGTGCTGAAAAGCATGATAAATATGACCTGCTTTGCTGCTGCTCAGACGGATATGAAGCCTATACTCAAAGGTGAGCTGTTCGATATAAAGGACGGTGTTTTCAACCTGGTGGCGCTGGACGGTCACAAGCTGGCGGTAAGGACGGAGCCTATGAAAACGGACAAGGAATATAAGTTCGTTGTGCCTGCCAAAACGCTTATGGAAATTGCTAAGCTTTTAAAAGACGAGGACGGAAACGTCTGCGAGATAAAAATTGCAAGAAAGCATATTATATTTGAATTTTCGGGCTACACGGTGTATTCAAGGATACTGGAGGGAGAATTTCACCCTTACAAAAAGGCTATACCGACAGAGAGCGCGATAACTGTTGTGGCAGATACAAAAAAGCTTATTGAATCTCTCGACAGGGCAATGCTGCTTATAAATGAGAGAATGAACAGCCCCGTTAAATTCTTGTTTGAAAACGGCAAGATAGATATTTCGTGCTCGACATCTGTAGGAAATATAAATGATACGATAGATGCAGATATTACAGGCCCTATGCTGAAAATAGGCTTTAATTGCAGGTATATGCTGGATACTCTGAAAGCGGCAGGAGACGAAAAGGTAAAGATGCTTTTCAATGGAAGCCAGCTGCCGCTGAAACTTGTGCCTGCAAACGGAGGGGAAGAGTATACATATCTTGTTTTGCCGATGAGGTTACAGGGATAACATGAAAACTGCCGAAATTAAAATAACTACCGAATACATAAAACTGGATCAGCTGCTGAAATTTTCAGGGTTAGCGCTTTCGGGCGCTGATGCGAAAGAGATAATAGCGCAGGGAAGAATTATGGTAGACGGTGAAGTGTGCCTTATGAGGGGCAAGAAGATAAGAGAAGAAAACAGGGTATATATACCGGAAATTGATACCGAGCTGGTAGTGGTGAAATGAGGATAACGTCGCTGAAAATTGACGGATATAAAAATCTTGAAAATGTTGAGATAAGACCTGACGGAAAGACAAACATCTTTTACGGTGAAAACGCACAGGGGAAAACTAATCTTATCGAGGCGATATGGATATGCAGCGGCGTGAGGAGCTTTCGCAGCACTAAAGACAGAGACATTATAGGGTTTGACAAGGAAAAGTTTTCGATAGAGCTAAGTTACCATGACGGAGAAAGAGAACAGGTCATTTACGCAGGGGCGCTGAAGCAAAATTACAAGGACAAGAAAATTACGATAAACGGCGTAAAAGTAAAGAATATGGCGCAGCTGTTCGGCAGGCTGAAATGCGTGGTGTTCACGCCGGAGGACTTAGAGCTTTCAAAGGGCTCGCCGGACATAAGGCGCAGTTTTATGGATCTTTCGGTATCGCAGGTGAAGCTTTCGTATTCTTCTGTTGTGGCTAAGTATGAAAATGTTTTGCAGCAGAGAAATGCGCTGCTTAAAAACATATCTTTCGGCGGCGCGAGCGTTGATATGCTGGATATTTTCGACACGCAGCTTTCAAGGCTCGGGGCGTATATCTCGATGCTGAGATATAACTATGTAAAGGAGCTGGAGCAATTTGCCGCGCCTTTATATGATGAGATCTCAAAAGGCAAAGAAAAACTTACGCTGCAATATCAGTCAACTGTGTTTGAAAACTTAGAGGGCAGGACTGATTACGCAGATAAAATGGCAAAAGAATATTACGATGCGGTGCGCAAAAATCTGGACATTGACATAAAGAGCGGTTTTACGCAGGTGGGGGTTCACAGGGACGACCTTATTGCGCGGCTCAATGGGCTGTACGCTAGGGATTTTGCATCGCAGGGACAGCACAGGAGCATTGCTCTGATACTGAAACTGGCGCAGGGATATATACTGACGAAAGAGACGGACGATCCGCCTGTGATACTGCTGGACGATATACTCAGCGAGCTTGACAGGAGCAGGCAGGAATATGTTATATCTAAAATAAAGAAGATGCAGATATTTATAACCTGCTGCGAGAGGTCGTCTATTCTCTCGGGCGGTAAGGTATACTGCATTGAAAACGGAAAGGTAAAGAAAGCGGCAGGGTAGAAATTGTTATGTATCTTCATATAGGAAACGGGTACAGTGTGAGGACGAGCGAGATAGTGGGGATATTCGATATTGAAAATACGTCAATTTCAAAGAGTACTAAAGAATATCTTGCAAACGCCGAGAAGCTGAATAGAGTTATATACACGACTTTTGATCTGCCGAAAAGTTTTATTGTATGCTTTGACGAGCAGCTGACGGAGAAGGTATATATATCACAGCTGGCGTGTGCGACGTTATATAAAAGAATGAAAAGAAACAATGCGGCTGAAAGTGCTGCTTATATAGATAAAAACAGTATATAAGATATTGAGTATAAGAAGAATTAAGGAGCGTAGGTCATGTTAGCGGACAAGAAAAATGGAGAAAACGTAGAGAATGTTGAAAGTGTAGATGCTGTAGAAATTCTGAAGGAGCTGAACGAGCAGCAGATAAACGAGACGGAAGGTAAGATCTCGACCGTTGACGAGAGCAATGTTTACGATGAAAGCCAGATACAGGTGCTTGAGGGGCTGGAAGCTGTAAGGATAAGACCGGGTATGTACATCGGATCTACCGGCCCCAGGGGTCTGCATCATCTGGTATATGAGATAGTTGACAACTCGATAGACGAGGCACTGGCAGGATATTGCAGCGAGATAACTGTTGATATTCTGGAAGGGGATATAATAAGAGTATCGGACAACGGCAGAGGCATACCGACGGGAATACACCCGACGGAGGGCATTTCGGCTGCAACTGTTGTTTATACCGTTTTGCACGCAGGCGGAAAGTTTGGCGGCGGCGGATACAAGGTGGCAGGAGGACTGCACGGTGTGGGCGCTTCTGTTGTCAATGCGCTTTCCGAGTGGCTGGAGCTTACGGTATATGACGGAAAGAATATACATTTTCAGAGGTTTGAGCGCGGAAAATACAGCGAGGAAATGAAGATAATCGGTGAGACGGACAAGACGGGCACTACCGTTATGTTCAAGGCTGACCCGGAGATCTTTCAGGAAACTACCGTATATGAATATGACATACTGCTTAAAAGGCTGAGAGAACAGGCATTTCTGAACGCAGGCATAAAGATAGTATTTACAGACAGGCGAGACAAGGAAAATATTCAGGGCGAAACGCTGCACTATGAGGGCGGCATAAGGGAATTTGTAACGCACATTCACAACACAAGAGGCTATGAGGCGCTGACAGAGAATGTTATATATCTCAACGGGATAAAGGGAGATATGTATGCGGAGATCGCGCTGCAATACAATGATTCTTACAACGAAATAATAATGTCGTTTGCAAACAACATTCACACGCCCGACGGCGGCACGCATGAGAACGGATTCAGAAAAGGACTTGTAAAAACGCTGAATGACTATGGCAGGAGGTTCGATATTCTCAAAGAGGGCGCGCCGAAGCTGGAGGAAAAGGACGTTTGCGAGGGACTTACCGCTATTGTTTCGGTAAAGCTGACAAACTGCGAATTTGAAGGTCAGACGAAGGGAAGGCTTGGCAACCCCGAAGTGAGACCGTTTGTTGAAAAGCTGGTAATGGACAAGCTGATGGACTTTTTGCAGGAAAACCCGGAGGCTTCGAGGATAATATTCGACAAGGCATTGCAGGCTCAGAGGGCGAGAGAGGCAGCCAAAAAAGCGAGAGAAGAAGCAAGGCGCAAAACTCCGCTGAGTTCAAACTCGCTGCCGGGCAAACTTTCGGACTGCTCTGAAAAGGGCACTGACCGCACAGAGATATACATCGTTGAGGGAGACTCGGCAGGCGGCTCGGC
>CANRPG010000046.1 GCA_947632425.1 uncultured Clostridia bacterium
CCTGTGGACTGTTTTTTAAGAGGGGAGGCTCTGCAAGAGAGAGCCTCCCCTTGTTGTAGCGCATATCTCTTTTGCCGCGTTCCATTCTGGAACGCCGTACCATGCGAAAAATCCGCAACAATAAATGTGCAAACGAATTGACACACTCAAAATGAAAAGATAACCGAAGTACGATGGATCGGTGAATGGCTCCGCAGGTGGCGCGTAAGCGCAAATAAAACAAGTTGAAGCCGCATTTTCTTGCCTCTTGCTTCTAAATCTCTTGCCTCTATCAGAACAACCATCCCGTTCTGATAAGAAAGTACATAAACGGCGCGACAAACAGCACGCTGTCAAATCTGTCCATTACTCCGCCGTGACCGGGCATCAGGTTGCCGTAATCTTTTATGCCGCACTGGCGTTTTATCAGCGATGCGGTAAGATCTCCTGCAAGCCCTACCAGCGATGTTACCACGCCTGCAAGGAATATCATTATGTAGTTGAAACTTACCGCGCCGTCTTTCATAAGCTTGTCGTATACAAGGCAGAATATAAGCGCGATAACGGCATTTGCAGCCGCGCCGCCCACAACGCCCTCAACTGTCTTTTTCGGGCTGATAGTCGGGCAAAGTTTGTGCTGACCCAGAAACGAGCCTGCAAAATATGCTCCGCTGTCGGCAAACCAAGCGCACGCAAGCGTAAGCACCACAAGGAATATGCCATACTTCATCTCGTTTATGCGCACCAGCGAACCCAGTGCCGCAGGAACGAGCATACAGCTTGCCGTCATAAATGCCACATGGTAAAAATTCATCTTCTCATGCGCCATAAAGAAGCATATCACAATAGCCAGCGCAAATATGCCTTTTAGCGCATAGTGCATAATGGCAGGGTCTTTTGCAAAGTCGCAGAAAAAGTACAAAAATGCATAGCCCACAGAAATTGCTGTCGGGGCAGGGAACTGCCTGCAATTTGCGGCTCGCAGAAGCTCAAAAACGCCCACGGCGGCTATAATACCCACCGCTATCGGGAACACGAACGTTTTGTGCAGCGCCAGCACTATTATTGCCAGCACAATTGCCACAGCCGCAGAAATAATTCTCGTTTTCATTATCTCACGTCCTTTTAATAAGCGGTCATTTAACGCCGCCAAATCTTCTTGCTCTGTTTGAAAATTCTATTATAGCCTCGTCAAAATCGGCATCTGTAAAATCAGGCCAAAGAATATTAGTAAAGTAATACTCGGCATACGCAGCCTGCCATATCATAAAGTTTGAAAGCCGCATCTCACCGCTGGGTCTTATAACATAATCAAGCGGCGGAATATCGGGCGCATCGAGGTTTTGCTCTATAAGCTGCGGTGTTATTTCATCGGGGCTTACGCCGCTTTCGCAAATCTTTTTAACGGCGCGGCATATTTCGTCCTGACCGCCGTAATTTATCGCCAGTATCATGGTAGTGCCCGTGAAATGCTCAGAGCTTTTTTCGGTATTGAGCATTTTAGCTTGCAGTGTTGGCGAAAGCGCGCTTCGATCGCCTATGAAACGCACCCTTATTTCCTCGTCGATAAAGTCTTTTACCTCGTCAAGGTTCTTTTCAAACAGATCCATAATGGCGTCAACTTCATCTTTGGGGCGTTTCCAGTTTTCCGTTGAAAACGCATAGAAGGTGATGTACTTTATCCCCAGCGCCTTTGCGCGGCGTGTTATGCTGCGAAACACCTTTACGCCCTCTCTGTGTCCCAGCTTCCGCGGCAGACCACGTTTTTTAGCCCACCTGCCGTTGCCGTCCATTATTACTCCTACATGAACGGGTACCTGCGAAAGCTCTGGTATAGGCTCTGACTTAGCCATAATATCACTCCGTAAATTTTATATGGAAAGTATCTCTTTTTCCTTAGCTGCAACTATCTCGTCAATGTTCTTTATGAACTTGTCATGCAGCTTTTGAACCTGATCTTCGCCGTCTTTTTCATCGTCCTCGGTTATCTCGGAATTTTTCTTCATAGCTTTCAGCTTGTCAATAACGTCTCTTCTTATAGAACGAACGGCAACTGTCGAGTCCTCGCCCATTTTCTTTATGTCTTTAACTATTTCTTTACGTCTTTCCTCGGTAAGCTGTGGGAATGTAAGGCGAAGTACAGTGCCGTCGTTCGCAGGGTTTATGCCAATGTCGGAAGCCTGTATAGCCTTTTCTATGGGCTTTAGCTGCGACTTGTCCCACGGCTGAATGGTCAGCACTCTTGCCTCCGCTACCGAAACGGTCGCCATCTGACCTATGGGTGTGGGCGTGCCGTAGTAGTCAACGGTCACTTTGTCAAGCACGTTGGGGTTTGCTCTGCCTGCTCTTATAGCGGCAAAATCTCTCTCCAGCACGCTTATGGTTTTCTGCATTTTTTCTTTAGCTTTGTTGATAGCTTCTTTCATGATGATTTTCTCCTTTATATAGATATTGAACTTTAATTTCCATTGTAAACTATAGTGCCCACCGGTTTGCCCATGCAGGCATCATAAATGTTGTCGGGTCTTGCTAAATCGAACACAAGAATGGGTATGTTGTTATCCTTGCACATGGCAGCCGCTGTTGAATCCATTACCTGCAAGCCCTTTGCAAGAACTTCGGTAAATGTAAGTGAATCGTACTTTTTGGCATCATCGTATTTGTGCGGGTCTTTGTCGTAAACGCCGTCTACCATTGTGGCTTTCAGGATTATGTCAGCCTCGATCTCAGCCGCCCTTAAAGATGCCGCCGTGTCGGTAGAGAAAAACGGGTTGCCCGTGCCGCAGCCGAATATAACAACTCTGCCTTTTTCAAAATGCCGCAGCGCCTTGCCCCTGATGTACGGCTCCGCAACCTGCCGCATGGTAATAGCTGTCTGAACTCTTGCCTCAACGCCCACATTTTCAAGTACATCTGCAACAGCAAGAGCGTTCATAGCCGTTGCGAGCATACCAATGTGGTCGGCTCTTGTTCTGTCCATAGCGCCGCTTGACCTGCCGCGCCAGAAATTTCCGCCGCCTACGACTATCGCAACTTCAACGCCTGCATCAACGCATTTTTTTATTGCCTGCGCGTATGTCGTCATCACATCATAGTCAAGACCTGTTTTTTTATCTCCTGCCAGAGCCTCGCCGCTCAGTTTCAGGAGTACCCTTTTGTATTTTGGCTCCATATATGACCTCTCCTTAACGGTGCGTACCGTTATATATTTATACATCTTATATTGTAGCATATTTTTTCCAATATGTAAAGACGGCAGCGCAAATTTTTTGTTTACTTTATTAAAAAATTTTATTGTACCGAATATGGGGCGGTAAGCTGTTGATTTTATTTTCAAAATGTGTTATCATTATTTTGTATCATGTTTTATGGGGTGAACGTTTTGAGAAAGGTAAAGAAAGTAAAAGTAGGAAATCTTTTGCTTGATGGCAGCAAGATATACATACAATCAATGCTGAATACGCGCAGTGATGATATAGAAGGCAGCGTGCAGCAGGCTGTAAGGCTTGAAGAAGCAGGCTGCGAGATAGTGCGCATAGCCGTGCCCGATATGGAGGCTGTGAAGCTTATCCCTGCGATAAAAGAGAAGATAAACATTCCGCTGGTGGCTGACATACATTTTGATTACCGCTTAGCACTTGCCAGCGCTGATGCAGGCATTGACAAGATACGCATAAACCCGGGCAACATAGGCTCGCGCGACAGGGTAATGCAGGTGGTAAAAAAATGCACCGAGAAGAAAATCCCCATAAGAATAGGCGTGAACGGCGGCTCTCTTGAAAAGGATATTTTAGCAAAATACGGTCACCCTACGCCCGATGCTCTAGTTGAAAGCGCGATGAGGCACGTTAAGATTCTTGAGGACTGCGATTTTGAAAACATCGTTATTTCGATTAAAACATCAGATGTGCCAAACATGATAGCCGCATACAGAAAAATGGCGCAGGTGTGCGATTACCCTCTGCACTTGGGAGTTACCGAGGCAGGCACCGAGAGAATGGGCGTTATAAAGTCTGCGGTGGGAATAGGTTCTTTGCTTGCAGATGGCATAGGCGAGACCATTCGCGTTTCGCTGACCGATGACCCAATAAAAGAAATATACGCCGCTAAAGATATTCTTTCCGCCGTGAACAGGGGAGAGGGCGTTAAAATAGTTGCCTGCCCTACCTGCGGCAGAACGCGCATTGACCTTATAGGGCTTGCAAACAAGGTGGAAGATGCTCTGCGCGGCTGCAAAAAGAACATAACCGTTGCGGTGATGGGCTGCGTTGTGAACGGCATCGGCGAGGCAGGCGAGGCTGATATAGGCATTGCAGGCGGCGACGGCTGCGCTGTTATATTCAGCAAGGGAGAAAAGATATGCACCGTAAGCGAGGATAAGGCCTTAGATGTACTGCTGAGCGAGATAGACAAGCTGTAAGATCATAAAGAAGAAGTGAGATAAATGTCAACGATAAAAGAATTTTTTGAGGAATATGCCGATATTATCCCGAAGAGCATGGAAAACGGCAGGGTCATAAAGCTAATGACGGACAAGGAGTTTACATACCTTGCTGTTACAGCCGCTTTTGATACCCTTGTGCCTTATGAAGATATAGAGAAATTTCAGAATAAGCTGGCAAAGCAGCTGTGCGTAAGAAGCTGCCTTGTGTACCCCGAGTATGCCCCCGAGCTTTTTGATATTTCGTACTTTGGCGATATTACCGAGTTTTTAAAACGCAGTTTTTCTGCCGTGAACGGCTTTTTCGATGATGCCGATGCACAGATGAAAGACGGCAGACTTTGCATAACGCTGAAAAACGGCGGTTACAAGGTTCTTGAAAAGGCAGGCATACACACCGCGCTGCCAAAGCTGTTATATGAACTGTTTTCGCTGGATATGGAAGTTGATTTTACGGGTGAGCTCAACAGCGACCAAGAATTTCTTGATAATTACCGCCGCGAGATGCTGGAGAGCATACCTATGCCTGCGCCGCAGCCCAAAGAAGAAAAGAAAGAAAACGGCTTTTCTTCGGTATCTGTAAACTTTGCAGACGAAAATTTTTCAGGTGAAGATGCAGTCGTTGTTCTGGGAAGCGCGATAGCAGGCGATGCAAAATTTACGCCGCTGTCTCAGATACAGCTTTCAGATGATATATATACCGTCTGGGGCGATGTTTTCAGCATTGAAACGCGCGAGACCAAAACCAAAAAGCTCATTGCAAATATCATGTTTACCGATTACACAAGCTCTCATACCATAAAGATAATTGCAGCCGACAAGGTAAACAAGTACAGCAAGACCAAAATAACCAAAGCTATTCTCGAAGAAGCTGCTAATAAGCTGAAAAACAAAACAATTGCCGTGCGCGGAAAACTGGAATACGACGACTTTGACCACAAAGAGTATTTCACGCCTGTAGACATAATGATAATAAAACGCCGCATGAAAACCGATGGCGCAGAGCAAAAGAGAGTTGAGCTGCACTGCCACAGCAGAATGTCTGTTATGGATGCCATAACGCCGCCGGAAGATCTTGTAAAAAGGGCGTTTGAGTGGGGTCACAGGGCTATTGCCATTACAGACCACGGCGTGTGCCAAGGGTACCCTGCCGCTATGGGCGCCTGCGATGCCATACGCAAGGGCGGCGGCAAATTCAAACTGCTTTTCGGCTGCGAGGCGTATCAGGTAAACGATGATGTCAAAGTATCCGTGGGAAATGACACACGCAAACTGACCGATGAGCTTATAGCGTTCGATATTGAAACAACGGGGCTTTCTTCGGCAACAGGCAGGATAATAGAAATAGGCGCGGTAAAAATGCGCGGTCTTGAAGTGGTAGATACTTTTGATACTTTTATAGACCAAGGAATAACTATATCGGGTCATACTACTGCGCTTACGAGCATTACAAACGATATGGTAAAGGGTGCGCCGAGCGAAAAGCAGGCTCTTGACAGCTTTTTTGAGTTTTGCGGCAAGTCGCCCGTGCTGATAGCGCACAATGCTTCTTTTGATACTTCTTTTATAAATGCGTATCTTGCACGCAGCGGTGAAACGTTTGAGTATTCTTATATAGATACCCTTGCAATGTCAAGAATGATGCTGCCCGAGCTTAAAAAACACAAGCTCGATAAGGTGGCGCAGCATCTGAAACTTGGCGATTTTCAGCACCACCGCGCCAACGATGATGCACGCATATGCGGCGAGATATTTGCAAGTCTGGCTTCTCGCCTGCTTAAAGAACACGGTGAGAACACAGTCACATTTGACAAGCTGAACAGCCTTTGCGGTGTTGTTGACGTTGCAAACATACCGCCGAAAGATACATACCACCAGATAATTCTTGTAAAGGATAACGTGGGACTTAAAAATCTGTACAAGCTGGTATCTTATTCTAATCTTAAATACTTCAAGAAAGTGCCGCGCATACCAAAATCGGAGCTTACAGCCCACCGCGAAGGTCTTATAATAGGCAGCGCGTGCGAGGCAGGAGAGCTTTTCAGAGCGGTAGTGGCAGGCAAGCCGTGGAACGAACTTTGCGAGATAGCATCATTCTATGATTATCTTGAGATACAGCCTATAGGCAACAACGCATTCATGCTGAGAAACGGTACTGCCGCAAGCGAAGAGCAGCTGCGCGACTTCAACAGAATTATAGTAAAACTGGGCGATGAACTTGGTATACCCGTTTGTGCTACCGGCGATGTGCATTTTCTTGACAAGAAAGATGCTATATTCCGCACGATGATACAAAGCGTGAGATACCCCGAGGACTGTGATAACCAGCCGCCGCTGTATTTCAAAACTACAGAAGAGATGCTGGAAGAATTTTCGTATCTCGGCGAGGAAAAGGCATTTGAGATAGTTGTTAAAAACACGAATATGATAGCCGATATGTGCGACCCCGATCTGAGACCTTTCCCGAACGGCACATTTACACCTTACATAGAAGGCTCTGTGCGCGAATTGCAGGTAATATGCTGGAAGCGCTGCTGCTCGATATACGGCGACGTTGACCCCGAAACTATTGAGATACCAGATGGCGATGATGCTGATATTTCAGCCTGCTTTGAGGGACATATACCCGAGATAGTGTTCAAGCGGCTGAAAAGAGAGCTTGACTCCATAATAAAGCACGGTTTTGCGGTGCTGTATATGATATCTCAGAAAATAGTTGCAAACTCAAACGAGAACGGCTATCAGGTGGGCTCGAGAGGCTCGGTAGGTTCGTCGTTCGTGGCATCTATGTCGGGAATATCGGAAGTAAATCCGCTTATGCCGCATTACTACTGCAAAAAGTGCCACTACAGCGAATTTGTCACCGACGGCACTGTGGGCTCGGGCTTTGACCTGCCCGACAAAAACTGCCCCAACTGCGGCGAGCCGCTACAGCGCGATGGACACGACATACCGTTTGAAACGTTTCTCGGCTTTGACGGCGATAAAGCCCCCGATATAGACCTGAACTTCTCGGGCGACTATCAGGCAAAAGCGCACAGATATACCGAAGAACTTTTCGGCGAGGATCACGTATTCAAGGCGGGTACGATAAGCCTTGTAAAGGAAAAGACCGCTTTCGGATATATAAAGAAGTATTACGAAAGCAAAAATCCTGCATCGGGCGGCGGCAATATTACCGATGCGGAAATGCAAAGGCTTGTTCTGGGCTGTACAGGCATAAAGAGAACTACCAGCCAGCACCCCGGCGGAATGGTAGTTATACCTGCGGGATATGATGTTTATGATTTTACGCCCGTTCAGCACCCTGCCGACAAGACAGAGTCAGATATGGTAACTACGCACTTTGACTTCCGCTCGCTTCATGATACCATTCTTAAACTTGATGAGCTTGGTCATGATGTGCCGACTATGTATAAGTATCTTGAAAAGTTTACCGGCAAAGATATAACTACAGTACCTATGTCCGATCCGCAGGTGTACGAGCTGTTTACATCTACCGATCCACTGGGCGTTACCGAGGAGGATATTTTCACACCCAACGGTACTTTGGGCATACCCGAAATGGGCACGAGATTCGTTATAAAAATGCTTCTGGAAGCCAGACCTAAGAACTTTTCCGACCTATTGCAGATATCGGGACTTTCACACGGAACAGACGTGTGGACGGGCAACGCGCAGGATCTTATAGCAAACGGCACCTGCGATATTTCCTCGGTAATAGGCACGCGCGACAGCATTATGACCTATCTTCTGTACCACGGCTTAGAGCCGAAACTGGCATTCAGCATAATGGAGATAACCCGTAAAGGACAGGCAGTCAAAAAGCTGACAGAGGAAATGAAGCAGGATATGCGCGACCATAATGTCCCCGAGTGGTATATAGATTCATGCCTGAAAATAAAGTATATGTTCCCGAAAGCGCACGCCGCTGCGTATATGATAGCATCTATCAGGCTTTGCTGGTTCAAGGTGCATGAGCCGCTGGCGTTTTATGCCACGATGTTCACCGTAAAGGGCGAGGCATTAGACTATGACACAGTAAGCAAAGGCAAAACGGCTGTAAGAAACAAAATATCCGATATGAGGGGGCTGAGCGACCCTTCGGCTACAGAAGCAGATACGCTGGATACCCTTATGCTGGTGAATGAAATGCTCAGCCGCGGTTTTGAGTTTCTGCCTATTGACATACACAAGTCACATTCATTTATATACAGAATAGAGGACGGCAAACTGCGCGTGCCTTTCTGCGCGATCGCAGGTGTGGGAAGAAACGCCGCCGACTTTGTTTACGATGCAGCGTGTACAATAAAGGATTTTGTTTCTATAGAAGATTTCCAGCTTAGGTCTAAAGTAACAAAGAGCGTGATAGATGCGCTGGCAGGCTGCGGAGCGTTCGGAGATATACCGACAGACAGCCAGATATCGTTTTTCTGATAAAATGCGGTCTGTTATGCTGTAAATGTTTGTGCAATATTTCTATTGACAGCGCGCGCTTGCATATGTTATCATAGTATCATGATACTATAGTAATACTTTAATATGATAAAACATCTGAAAGGAAAATATATGCGTACATATGAACTTATAACCCCCGAAGGTACAAAAGATGTGCTTTTTGACGAGTGCCTTGCGCGGCGCGACGTTGAGAACAGATACAGAAAAATATTCGGCGGAATGGGCTACAGCGAGGTCATAACGCCGGGAATAGAGTTTTACGATGTGTTCAATGACGGCTCGCGTAAGTATTCGCAGGAGGCGCTTTACAAACTTACCGATGCAAAGGGCAGGCTGATAACCCTTCGCCCCGACTGCACGATACCTATAGCGCGCCTTGCAGCAACAAGACTGCGTGATGTGCCTATGCCGCTGCGGCTGTTTTACGTCCAGACTGTGTATGAAAACAACAAACTGCTAAAAGGCAGAAGCGATGAGATAGTACAGTCGGGCATTGAGCTTATCGGCTCGGAATACAAAAGAGCGGATTTTGAAGTTATGAGCATAGCCGTAAAGGCTTTGAAAGAATATGAAGGCACTGATTTTCGTTTAGAGATAGGCGATGTTGGCTATTTCAAAGAGCTTGTTTCAATGCTTGGTGTGTCAGAGGGCGTTGCGGAAGATATTCGCTATCTTATAGAGGCGAAGAATTATCCTGCGCTCAATGACCTGCTTGACAGCATAGGCGATACGCCTGTTACAGAGGCTCTGAAAAAGCTGCCTGCGCTGTTCGGCGGAGTAGAGGTGTTTGACAAGGCTGCAAAGCTTGCCTCAAACGATAAAACCCGCGAGATACTCGATAACCTGAAAGCTTTCTATACAAGTCTGCAAAAGCTTGATCTGGGTGATCGGCTTTCGGTAGACCTGGGCATAGTCAACCGCACAGACTACTACACGGGAATAGTGTTCAAAGGGTATCTCAGCGGTGTTGGCGAGGCAGTATTGCAGGGCGGCAGATACAACAGGCTGCTCTCGGAGTTTGGCATGAACGCCCCTGCTACAGGCTTTGCGGTGAATGTAAACCTTGTGGCTGCGCTTGTAAGAAAACTGGGGCTTTCTCCCGTGCAGACCGCGCCCGAAGCTGTGGTATACGGCGAGCATGGCTACTGCATAGAGGCTATTTCTTACACAATGCAGCTTGCCGAAAAAGGCATAGCCGCTGAAAATGCGGTGTTTGACAGCTTTGAAGAGACCGTGGCTGCCGCAAAGGCGAGGGGCATAAAAGAAATATATGTTGTATCCGATAAGGTAAAGAAGCTTACGTACAAGGACGGTGAGTATCGTGAATAGACCGCTGAGGATAGCTCTTACAAAGGGCAGGCTTGAAAAAGATACCGTTGCCGTTTTTGAAAGGATAGGCTATGACTGCTCCAGCGTGCATGAAAAGGGCAGAAAGCTGATACTCCCCATAGGCGGCGCGAATATCGAAGTTGTGCTTGCCAAAGCGAACGATGTTATTACATATGTTGAACACGGTGTGTGCGATGCAGGCGTTGTAGGCAAAGACACCATTATGGAAATGCAGGGCAACTAAAAAAGGCGCCGACTTTTTCGGCGGATATGATATAAAAACCATTGCTTCAAAATATCCCAACGTTGCGAGAAATTATTTTGAGAGCATAGGCATGGACGTTGAGATAGTAAAGATAGAAGGCTCGGTAGAGCTTGCACCGCTTCTGGAACTTGCTGACGGCATAGTCGATATTGTTGAAACGGGCACAACGCTGAAAGAAAACGGTCTTGAAGTTGTTCGCGAGATAGCGCCCATTTCGGCAAGGTTTATAGTAAACACCGTAAGCTTAAAACTTCGCCAGCAGGAGATTGAAGACCTTGTAAAACTTATAAAAGCAAATATATAAAGGGGTAGTAAAATGAAAGTCATATATGCAAACGGCAAGGACGAATACGAGTTTTTCGCAGAGCTTGATAAACGTCACGTTGAGACCGATAAAAAGGTAACGGAGACTGTAAGCGAGATAATCGATACTGTAAGAAAAGGCGGCGACAGCGCAGTTAAAGCCTATACAGAAAAGTTTGACGGCAAACTTCCGCAGTATTATGAAGTGCCGAGAGATGTTATAAACGACGCTCTTACAGAGGCTGACAGCGTGTTCACAGATGCGCTTCTCAATTGCATCGAGAATATACGGAGCTTTCACGAGCGGCAGAAGTCGCAGTCGTTCGTAGATACAAAAGACAACGGCGTTATCCTCGGTCAGAGGGTGAGAGGTCTTGAAAGAGTGGGTCTGTATGTTCCCGGCGGCACAGCGGCTTACCCGTCATCGGTGCTTATGAACGCAGTACCTGCAAAAATAGCAGGCGTAAAAGAGATTATCATGGTGACACCGCCGCTGAAAGACGGCACGCCGAACAAAGATATTCTCGTCGCGGCGGCTCTTTGCGGCGTTGACAGGATATTTCTCTCGGGCGGTGCGCAGGCAATAGCTGCTCTGGCGTTTGGCACTGAAGAAATACCGAAAGTTGATAAGATAGTAGGCCCGGGAAATATATACGTAGCTACTGCGAAAAAGCTGCTTTACGGCACGGTGGATATCGATATGATTGCAGGCCCCAGCGAGATACTTGTGCTCTCTGACGGCACTACCGACCCTTCATACATAGCAGCCGACCTTATGTCGCAGGCGGAGCACGATGTGCTTGCTTCTTCCGTTTTGGTAACTACCGACAAGGACAGCGTTGAAAAGATATTTGAGCAGCTTGACAGGCAGATGGAGAAGCTTTCAAGAAAAGATATTATAAAAAAGTCGCTTGACGATTACGGCGCAGTTATAGTATGCACCGACAAGGAGCAGGCTATTGAAATGGCGAACCGCATAGCTCCCGAGCATATTGAGATACTTTTCAAAGACCCTCTGGAGTACGTCGGCAGGATAAACAACGCAGGTTCGATGTTTTTGGGAAACTATGCCCCCGAACCCCTCGGCGACTACTATGCAGGCCCCAACCACGTTCTGCCTACCAGCGGCACGGCAAGATTTTTCTCACCGCTCGGCGTAAACAGCTTTGAAAAGCGTTCCAGCTTTATATACTATACGCAGCAGGCTCTGCGCGAGGCTAAAGACGAT
>CANRPG010000047.1 GCA_947632425.1 uncultured Clostridia bacterium
GATCTGCAAGCTGTGCCACTGCCTCGTAATAAGTATCATTCACATACGGGTCTACAGGGCAGACTGCAACGGGCTCATCTAAAGGCACTTTTTTTACATCACACAAAAACGCAGCCGCAAGAACTATAGCAGGAAAAGTATCACGCCTGCATGGTTCTACGCATACTGAAACGTTATCGCCCAGTTGATTTTTTATTGCGCTTACCTGTGATCTGCTTGTAGCTATAGTAACATTCGCATTCGGATCAACAGTCGTTATCTGTCTGTACACTCGCTGCACCATTGACTCATACGCATCGCCGTTTTTGAATAATTTTATAAACTGCTTGCTGCGTATATCATTCGACAGCGGCCAAAGTCTCTTTCCGCTGCCCCCTGACAGAAGTATGATGTTCATTATTATTTCTCCTAGTTTAATCTTTTTAACGATTATTTTGACAAATCACTGAATATATCGTCTTAAAAATTATGACTATATCCGTTCTTACCGAGCGTTCATTTATGTATTTGTAATCAAGTTCAAGCTGTTGTTCGTCAGACATTTTGGTTGTATCTTCAAGCTGCCAATAGCAACTGAGGCCCGGCTTTACAAGCAATCTGTCCTCGGGCAGCTGCGCTTGCTCTGACGGCACAAACGGTCTTGGACCTATAACTGTCATACTGCCTGTAAGCAGGTTTATTGCCTGTGCTGTTTCATCTAAACTTGTGCGGCGAAGGAACTTACCGACCTTTGTTATTCTCGGGTCGTTCTCCATCTTGAAATGCACGCCGCGGCACTCGTTCTGCTCTTTAAGCTCTACCTTTATCTGCTCGGCGTCCATTCGCATAGTGCGAAACTTTACCATTTTAAAAACCTTATTATTTCTGCCTACACGTTCTTGAATGAACAGTGGGTTGCCCGGGTCGTCTATAACGATCGCAAGTGCGATGATGAGATATACAGGCAGACCTACGGTAAGGCAGAGGACAGATACAAAAATATCGAAAGCGCGTTTTACAAAATCATAAACGGGCTTCTTTTTATATTCGAGCTTGACAGGAGCATGGGTAGTAGTTTCGATGACTTCGGGAGCATCTGCCAATGCTACGTTTCCTACAACATCTTCGCTCATATGTACATTCACTCACTTTTCTTTGTTTCCTGACTTTTGCGTACTCTTTTTCTGTTTTTTCTGCGATTTTTACCCTTTTGCTTGGTATAATCGTATTTATCGGTAGTGGGTGGTCGGAGGGTAAAAGTTTGGGCTGGTTTGATTTTTTCGCAACAAAAAAGGCGAATTTTTTACGTCCGCCATGGTGTTTTGTGCTATATTTTTACTTTAGTAAGTTAAAATTATTATCAAAATTAAAAAATATTAAAATTTGAATAAATTTATCATGAAAAGTTTGTGAATTATGAACAAGTTATTTTGCTTGACTTTTAGCGCCGTTTACGTTATAATTAGACTAATAAAATATAGAACGTTTTATTTCAATCTTTTAACTTTATTTTTGGAAAGGATGGTTTTATGAATAAACGTATTCTTGCGGCGTTTACGGCTATTGCTGTAGCTGCTTCTACGCTGACGATTTTGTCGTTTGCAAACGACGACAGCGTTAAAGACGGCGTACCTGTTCTTAGCGGAACTTTCGAGAAAAGCGATTATTACCCGTCAACAAACGAGCCGCCCCTTGGTATTGCCAATGTATTCCACCTGTTTGCATTTGATAACATTGATCTTAATGCGCATTGCAATGGTAACTTTGCAGCGCCTGATGTTGATGCATCTAAGGCGGCAAATGGTACTAATCAAAATGGCGAATCTATGGGAAACACCGGTACATATCCTGAAGTAGAGGGCGAAGTCAGTCTTGCGACTGTGAAATTATCTATTGCAAATACAACTAAAGTAGATAAACTGCTTGTCCCCAAGGATCATGTTATCATTGATACAGACGGTTATACTATTGATAAGTCTGAAAAGAAACCTGTTGATGAAAACGGAAATGTTACCGGTCAGATAAAGATCGGTGAAAATATAGAAAGTGCACATCTTGTTGACATGCAAGGCAGTTCTGTGGCTTTTATTGAAAAGTCATATGTTGATTTTGCTGCTTATCAGAAAGCATATGGTGACCTTTCGGCGAAACTTGCAAAGCCGTATACAGGGTCAAACATTTCTTATCCAAAGTTAGATGTTGCTGAAGAGGGACATCGTGCAACTGTTAATCTTGAAAAAGGCAAAATAAACATTCTTAACATGAATGCAGAAGACTTTGCAAAATACGACCATGGTTTTGACATTGAAAATGTTATCTTTGAGGATAACAAGTATCCGGGTACACAGAGCCTTATTATAAATGTTGATATGGCAAATGTCACAACCACCGAAAAGTTAAATGGCAAAGAGGTTAAAACTTATTCCACCATACCTCAGATAGTTATTCATCACAATGACGGCACGATCATAAACAATGCCGAAACAAATGTTTATTACGGTACAATAGTTCTTTGGAACATATATGACAGTTCCGAATCAGACGGCTGTTACCATGGAATATACACTTATGGCAATACTTCTCTCGGAAGCGTACTTGCACCGTATGCAAAAATAAATGCTAACCAGAACGTTGACGGAAACATAATTGCAAACAGCATTTACACCGGCGCTGAGTCTCACAGATGTGATTTCATGGGTCCGCTTCCTGTATCACTTCAAAAGCCCGGTACGACACCTAGCGAGCCCGATGAAGGCGACAATGAACCCGAAGTAACTACGCCCGTTTCAACGCCTGATTCTGAAGGCGACAATGAACCCGAGGTAACTACGCCTGCTTCAACGCCTGATCCCGAAGGCGACAATGAACCCGAAGTAACTACGCCTGCTTCAACGCCTGATTCCGAAGGCGACAATGAACCCGAGGTAACTACGCCTGCTTCAAGTCCCGAACCTGAAGTATCGACATCTCCCTCGACAGCCGACAGTGGCGTTGCGCCTGACGATGACGACAACAACACCACTACACCGGTTACTGATCCAGCAGTGACTACCACTCCCGATGACGGTGTGGCAGACGACGGCGACGACAACGCTAAGACTACCACGACGCCTGCTGAGACAACAACTACCACCTCTCACGATGAGGGCGTTGCGGACGGCGGCGACGGTAACGACAAGGATACCGGAACAGGCAGTGACGGCGATGAAAACAACAGACCGCCAAAGACCGGTGATTCCGCTCCTGCAGCGCTTGCGGTAGCTTTGATAGGCTCTGCGATAGTTATCACGGCGCTTAAGAAGAATAAAGACAAATAATCGCACAAATATTAAAGACCGCAGATTTTGATCTGCGGTCTTATTTTTTATTAAAATTGCGTTATGCGGTAGAATGCCTCGGTGGGGTCGCCGTTTTTATCGAACAGCAGCGCGGTGCAGTCACGCTTGAAGTGGAAGTTATTGAGCCAGCTTTGGTCATCGCGCACGCCCCACAAGGTCGCGCTCTCGATTATTTCGCGATACTCACGCATTATGGCGAAAAGCTGCTGATAGAGCGCTGCCTGCTTTTCTATCATCTCGGCGGACATCTGCGAAAGCGGCGTGGGGTCGTTCATCTCGGGCAGACCGACATCTATTTCGGTGACTTGTATGGGCAGCCCGAGCTTTGAAAAGTCCTCAAACGCTTGCTTGAGCGCATCTTCGGAGCAGGTGTTTATATTTATATGGCACTGCATTCCCATCGCGTCTATGAGCCCCTCAGCTTTGAGGAGGTTTACAAGCTTTATCATGTTTTTGCGCTTGGGGGCTTCGTACTCGTTGAAATCATTATAAACGAGCTTTTTATCTGGAAGCAGACGGCGCGCCATGCGGTACACGGTCATGAAATAGTCGTCGCCGAGCTTTCTAAGCCACACGGTATCTCTCAGCCAGCCGTTCCAGTTGTCTGAAATTGCTTCGTTGAGGACGTCCCAGCTGGAAATTTTGCTGTACCTCTCCCCTGCTGTTGTCATTTGCTCTTCCAAAAGCTGCAAGAGACGCTCTTTGCTCAGAGTCTCGAAAAGGTCGGGGAAAATACTCTGATGCCACACGAAATTGTGACCGCGGACTTCGATACCGTTTTCTATAGCGAAGTTATAGATCTTATCTGCGTTTGCAAAATCAAAGGTGAGGTCATGCCTGCGCAGACCTGCAAACTTCATTTCGTACTCACAGGTAACGGAGCTGAAGTGCTTTAAGATAAGCTGCTTATCGTTATCAAGGCATCGGTTGTTTACCGCTGCGCCTATCTTGAAATAGTTTTTATATACATCTTTAAGAGAAACAGTTGACATTGTGTATCCCCTTTCGGCATCTGCAATATTATGTAAATTGTATACCATTTAATTTGAGATGTCAAGCATTTAACAAAAAGTTTACAAACAAAAAAGACCGCCATTTAAGACGGTCTTTATGTATGCAGTAATTACTCTGCTTTCATTTCTTCCTTTACGGCGTTGAACTCATCGATTATCTCCTGCTCGGGTGCGGCGGTAGCGAGAGAAACCACTATCGTTACCACAAGCGCGATGATGAATGCCGGGAGCAGCTCATATATTGTGAACAAGCCGCCGAGCTTGCTTATTGCGAATTTCCATACAAACACCATTACGCCGCCGGAAACAAGGCCGCACATTGCACCCCATTTGTTGGTTCTCTTCCAGAACAGTGAGCAGAGCATCAGAGGGCCGAACGTTGCGCCGAAGCCTGCCCATGCGAATGATACTATCCTGAACACCGAGCTGTTGGGATCCCACGCGAAGATGACGCCGAGTATCGCTATTGCGATGAGTACCATTCTGGCGGTGATCATTGACATTTTTTCGGTTATCTTT
The DNA here is from genome assembly GCA_947632425.1 of uncultured Clostridia bacterium. Taxonomy (GTDB): domain Bacteria; phylum Bacillota; class Clostridia; order Oscillospirales; family Ruminococcaceae; genus UBA7477. The sequence continues at coordinate 4,850 of CANRPG010000047.1, forward strand.
ACTTTGAAAACGCCCTTGATTATGTTTTCCGACATACTGGAAGAAGCGGCGAGAAGCTGTGAATCGGCAGTTGACATGGTACACGCCAAGATGCCTGCGAATATCAGACCTGCGGCAAGCGCGAATATTACGCCTTTATCGCTGAGGACTGTTGCTATTTTCATTATGACGGTCTCGGATTCGGAACTGGAGGTAAGTTTTGCGATAGTGCCGTTTGCAGAAAGCGTACTGCCGATAAAGCCTATAAATATTGCAACTGACATGGCGATAACTACCCAGATCGAGGCGATACGCCTTGACAGCTTGACATTCTTTTTATCTTTGATAGCCATAAATCTCAGCAGGATATGCGGCATACCGAAATAGCCGAGACCCCACGCCAGCGTTGAGGCTATCTGCAAGAACGAATAGCTGTTTGAGCCGCCTGTTTCGGGGTCATATATGCTGGTGAGCGAGAAGTAGCCGCCGACCGATTTTGCGTTATCTACAACATTTGAAAGTCCGCCTGCGGTATTTACGCCGTAGATAACGATGATTATAAGAGCTAACGTCATAACGATGCTCTGGATAAGGTCGGTGAAGCTGGCAGCCGAGAAGCCGCCGAGCATGGTATACGAAATTATAACTATTGCGGAGATTATCATGGCGACGTGGTAATTTGCGCCGAACAGTGTCTGGAACAGCTTGCCGCAGGCAGAGAAGCCCGATGCGGTATACGGCACGAAGAACACAATGATTATCACCGCTGCCAGACCCATTATTGCGCCGCTTTTATCGTGGAAGCGGTCGGCAAAGAAGTCGGGTATGGTTATTGAGTTTGTCTTTTGCGAATAGACCCTCAGTCTTTTGGCGACTATGAGCCAGTTGAGGTATGTACCGACTGCGAGACCTATTATAGTCCAGCCTGCCTCGGCAAGACCGGTAAAATACGCAAGTCCCGGCAGACCCATTAGCAGGTAGCTGCTCATATCCGAGGCTTCGGCGCTCATAGCCGAGACCAGCGGGCCCAGTTTTCTTCCTCCGAGATAGTAGTCGCCGACGTCTTTATTTCTTCTAGAATAAAAAACGCCTATCATTACCATTCCCGAAAGGTAGAGAATAATTGTTATAAGGATACAAATTTCACTTGTTCCCATTTTCACGCGGCGAAATTCTGCCGCTTCCCCCTCTCATACTTATATACTTACAAAAAGCGCTGAAACAGCACATGGATATATTATAGCATATTTTTTACCGCATGGCAAGACTTTTTTTCATTACCACGCTAAAAAAGTAAAAATGGCACGAAAAAAGAGCGGATAATCGCTATCCGCTCTCTATATATCCATTTGTTAAGCTAAAGTAACCGGTGGACTCACTCCTTAAACTTTAAATAATATTCAGACCGAAATGCGTTGCCGCTTTAAATATCCTCATGACAATGCACCCTTTCATAATTTGTTTAAGAATCTATGCGTCACCGCCGCGACGCTTTCAACGTCAAGTCATCGGACTCACCTTTTCAAATAAATTTCTTTCGGGTAAAAAGCCGTACTGTTAGGTGGACTCACTCCCCTATATAAATTTTGATTTGAACGTTTCTCGCGAAACAAATACTTATCTCATTGGACTCACCTTTATATAAATTTTTAAGATGCCTTTTGGGAAAGCTGCTTAGTACATCGGACTCACTCCTCGCTGTTTATTCCTTAATATAAATGTACGCCTTTCTCAAAATCATATTGCCCACTCTTCTTTCCGGGATAAGTTCAGGATCTATCGTATTCAATTGTAATTTTTCGATACCTTAAAGTTTCATAGACTTACTGCTGGATCTGCCGTTTGCGTGCCGCCCATCGTCTTTGATAACTTCATCGTTTGAACCGTTGCCGCCATTAGCGCATTTAACTGACGTTCCTCTTATCTTACGATGCTGAAGCCCGCGTGGTATCGAGCTGTCTGTTCACTGTCCATCGGACTCCCCACCTTTCCTTCATGATTTAAGCTATGCTATGTATCAAACGCGCCGTGATAAATCTTCTTCATGTTATGGAGGTTTGATATTCATCATCGCCGCTTATAAAAGCTTAATAACTTCTGATCTTGCTAAAATGTTTAATACTTTATCATTTCATCACTTATTACTTTGATGCCGCCCTTTATAACGTCCTTGACCTTCTCGGCTTTCTTTTCCTTATCATCTTTTGTATCGGTATTTCTTTCAATGCTCTCTTTGATATCTTTGATCTTCTCGACTAAAGGTTTATTAGATTCCGGATCAATAAATCCATTCATTTATTTTCTACTTCCTTTCCTTGATTATATAATAACATACTTTTTGTGAGTTGTCAATAGTTTTTTTCAACTTTTTTCAAAAATTTTTATTTAATATTTCTTTTACAATTACAGTCTTGACTTTCGTATTCAAATGTATTATAATAGTATTATTGAGCTGCTTTTACACAGCTTATTTGTTTTTAAGGAGGAATTATCATGGCTGACAATATAATTGATAACGAGAACGAATACACGCCCGATCTTTACACGCTGGTGGACGAGGACGGTCAGGAGATGACCTTTGAGATGCTCGATTCTATGGAGTACAACGGCGAGACATACTATGCGCTGACGCCGTACCCGGAGGATCTTGACCACGACGGCGAGGTAGTTATTCTGAAAGCAGTCATTGAAAACGACGAGGAACTTATGGTCTCGATAGAGGACGATGAGGAATACGAAAAGATAGGCGCTGAGTTTCTTCGCCGCATAAACGAGATATTTGATTTTGACGACGAGGAAGAAGAATAAAAGATATTGCTGAAAATTACCTATTGCAATTTTCAAATAAATGTGCTAGAATAATATCAAGATGATATTCTGCCTTGTGCGAGTGGTCAGAACAATATAATCCAACACTATTTAAAAGGAAGTCCGACTCTTTGTGCGGATTGCAGACTTTCCCGTCGTCGCCGCTATATGCCGCGACAGCAACGGACGAAGGGAGCGCGAAACACGAAGGAGGGCGTATCCACCCTGCAACAGCGGGTTTTATATGCTGATGCATCGGCAAGGCGGAGAAGAATATTATGCTGCTTCTTAAAAAGGGGCAGCTTTTTTGTGCGCAAAAATACCCGAAGAAAAATCTTCGGGCTTTAAGCTGTGTTCACACCTCGGTGATTATCGGCAGGATCATAGGGCTGCGCTTGGTTTTCTGGTAGATAAACTCAGAGAGCGCATCTTTCATTTTGTTCTTCAGTGTGCCCCACTCACGCATATTGCGCGAAAGGCAGCTTTGCAGGGTATCGTACAGAACCTTCTGTGCTTCGTCAATAAGCTCTTCGCTCTCGCGCACATACACAAAGCCTCTTGAAACGATATCGGGTCCTGCAAGCAATTCGCCTGTAGCGCTGTCTATCGTGGCAACGGCTATTATAAGACCGTCCTCCGAGAGGTGCTTTCTGTCGCGCAGGACTATCGCGCCTACATCGCCGACACCCAGACCGTCTACCAGCACTCTGCCTGACGGAACATTGCCTGTTATTTTCATTTCAACGCCGTCGGATTCTATGACGTTGCCTATATCTGCGATAATGATATTCTTTTCGGGTATCCCCAGTGACAGGGCAAGGTTTTTATGCTTTTGCAGATGCTTATATTCGCCGTGCACGGGAATAAAATACTTAGGCTTAACAAGCGAAAGCATAAGCTTCAGCTCTTCCTGGCAGGCGTGACCTGAAACGTGCACTTCATACATAGCTTCATACACTACATCAGCGCCGCTTTTCATAAGCTCGTTTACCACCTTGGTCACGAATTTTTCGTTGCCGGGTATAGGGGTAGCGGAGATAATTATGAAATCCTGCGGAGTTACGACCACCTGCTTATGCATACCGTTTGAGATACGCGTTAGTGCGCTCATCGGTTCGCCCTGGCTGCCCGTGGTGACTATTACAAGTTTTTCGGGCGGATAGCGGTGGATAAGCTCTATATCTACCATAATATCGTCGGGCACTTTAAGATAGCCAAGCTCTATTCCCTTGCCTATTACGTTTACCATGCTTCTGCCCGAAACAGCGACTTTTCTGCCTGTTTTTACGGCATTGTCGATTATCTGCTGTATGCGGTGGATATTAGATGCAAACGTTGCTATGATTATCCGCTTGCCCTCAGCCTGATTAAAAAGCTTTGAGAAGCTCTCGCCGACCTTGCGCTCTGTCATGGTATAGCCGGGGCGTTCGGCGTTTGTAGAGTCAGCCATAAGAGCAAGCACGCCTTTATTGCCCAGCTCTGCAAATCTGGCGAGGTCAATAATGCCGCCCTCAATGGGGGTATAGTCTACCTTGAAGTCGCCCGTATGGACGAGAACACCGGCAGGGGTATGGATAGCCATACCGCAGGCATCGGGAATAGAGTGGTTCACCCTGATGAACTCCACCGCCATGCAGCCAAGTTTTACAGTCTGCCGCGGTGTTACAACGTTGAGCTTTGCGCTGCTGAGTATTCCGTGCTCTTTAAGTTTGCCCTCTATAAGACCTATGGTAAGCCTTGTGGCATAGACGGGGACGTTCATTTTCTTCAGAAAATACGGTATGCCGCCTATATGGTCTTCATGCCCGTGGGTGATGACCATGCCCCTGACTTTGTCGATATTCTTTTCTACATAGGTAAAGTCGGGTATAACACTGTCAACGCCCGGAAGTTCTGCATCGGGGAACGCCATGCCGCAGTCTACAATAACTATGTCGTTGGCGCACTCAATACAAGTGAAGTTCTTGCCTATCTCGTTAAGTCCGCCCAGCGGTATTATCTTAACAGGGGTCTTTCTTTTTTCGCTCTTTGCTGTATGCTCTGTTTTTTCCGAAGTTTTAGGCTTTTTGGGCTGGTGGGTATTCTTTTCGGCTGCGGTATTGCGGCTGTTCTTTTTGCTGTGAGCCTTGTCACCGCCCTTGCCCTTTGAAGCCTTTGCATTCTTGACCGCTTTAGTGTTCGCCCTCAGCGGAGGAAAGTCTATTGTTATAACGTTCGTAAGACCTTCCGTACTTTGCTTTTTTGCTTTTTCTTCTGTTCTTTTGTTTTTGATCTTCATTACCTGAGTCCGCTGCAAGAAAAGCCTGCACAGATGTATTTGCACACACCAAAAGCAGGCTATCTCCCTTGCAGGGAAATAACTCCTTTCCAAAATTTCATATTTTCACGTTACAAAATTTAATACGGCTGTTCAATAACATGATAAAATTCTGGGTGTGAACAGTCAACTTAAAAAGTGTTCCGAACAAGAATATCAATATTATTATACCGCAGCCGCACCGATTTGTCAAGCATTTATATAATTATACCCTTGCAAGGGCGCGAAAGCTATCGTTTTACGCCGCTGATACATATTTTAAAGAAGATAAAAATTTACTATAAAAAATTTTCAAAAACTATTGACAAGCACAATATGTTGTGGTATACTAATAATACAGATACAAGTTGTATTCTTTACATCTTAATTTGACAAAAGAAAGGAACGATCAAAATGATAAAGGTAAATGTTACAGGCGGCGAACTTTCTAAGAAAGAGATCGATGCATACGTTGCAAGAGCGCAGGAAAAGTATCCTAACGGCGAAGTAAACGAAATGAACATAAAGCTGGACGGCGATTACGTTGATATCAGCTATCGTTACTGCCCTCCGTCGTTTGACCGTATCAGAAGGATCACCGGTTATCTCGTAGGAACGCTTGACCGCTTCAACGATGCGAAATACGCTGAAGTACAGGACAGAGTTAAACATTCGCTTGCATAAACATTTTTAAAATCAACACCGCCGAAATTTTACTTTCAGCGGTGCTTTTTTTGTTATTCAAATATGCTGCAAATTTTCGAGGTAGCTTTTATGCCGTTCTCGCCGTTTATAAGGTTTTCGCCCCAGTCTGAAGAAAGCACTGAGCCGTCCCACTCTTTGGCTATATCGAGATACTCAACTCCGCCGCCGTTGCCTTTCCAGCTCCAGCCGAGGTAGCCGATATTGTTTTCGGTGCAGTATTTCATTATGAACGCTTCGTCAACGTCGCCGTCTGAATGGTTATAGCCGAACTCGCCGACGCACACGCACAGATTCTGAGAAGTGGCATAGGTGAGGTTTTGCTCTATCTGCTTGGCACTGCCGCCTGCGCTGCCGTACATATGAACTGAGAACATTGTATTTTTGAGCGGGTCGCTGTTGAATACTTCCATGCCCTTTTCTTTTATACACTTAGGGTACTGACCCCAGCCTGCGGAATCGACCATTATCAGGTTCTTAATGCCTGCTTCGCGCAGTTTTGGTATGGCGGCGGTATAGCCCTTTGCCCAAGTGCCTGACTTCCAGCTGCCTATCCACTCGTTGGCGATATTGAGTATTACGCAGTCTTCGTTGCCGATGAGGGCATCTTTCATTTCAAGCCAGTAGTCAACAATTGCATTGAACGAATCGAGGTCGTCCATACCGGTGGCATCGTGCACTTCTAAAATAGCCACCATTTTCAGCTCTTTGCATTTTTCAATGAGCTTCTGGATATTTTCAAGGCTGTCTTTCTCCCACTGACCGCCGTTTGCCAGCACAAGACGAACACTGTTTGCTCCCGTTGCCGCAATTGCTTCAAGAGCTATGTCGTCCATATCTTTAAACCAGGTGTGGGCGTGGTTTATGCCGCGAAAGACAAACTCGTTGCCGTTGGCATCTAAAAGCTTTGTGCCGTCTACCTGAAAACCTGCTTTGCTCTCTGGCGTTTCAGTAGTACTTTCTGTCGGCGTGCTCTCGGTGACGGAGCTGGTCGGCTCTGTCTGCGCGGCTTGCGATGAACTGCTGCTTTCCCCACAAGAAGCGAAAGAGAACATCATCGCGGCGGCGGCAAGCAAAGAAAGAACGCTGTATTTCAGATGTTTCATAAATTATCCCTCCAAAATTAGATTTATTATGATCATTATAATACACCTTTGAATATATTGCAAGGGCTGTAAACGTTTGCGAAAAAATTTTTCTGAAAATTTAAGGAAAATATATTTTGTATGCGTATAATAAGTGAACAGGCTAAAAGGGTCTGACGGAAAGGAGTTGGCAGCATGGGCAACGGTGAAAGTAGCTACCGCCGTTACCTTGACGGAGAAAAAGA
>CANRPG010000048.1 GCA_947632425.1 uncultured Clostridia bacterium
GGGCATGGAAGTTGAATTTTATTGCCGACTTTGTTTTTGTGTTTTTTATCTGCGGCTTTGGGCGCGTGGAAAAGGTATTTTTTCCGGCGTTGATAGCGCTACATATAATTGTAATTTCGGGTATTGATCTTGCGGTACATAAAAAATCCGGCGGCATAAAGATAAACAAGGCTTTGCTGTGGTCTGTGATAATTATAATGCTATTGCTTGGCATTAGCCTTAGCCTGTTTGTTGATCTGAAATATTACGAAAGATAACAGCTGCCAAGAAGGTGCGAATATGGACGGAAACGCCATACCGAAAAATATGAAAAGAGAAAAGCGGATAATGTGGGCAAAGAGTATCGCTGGACAGCAGCGATACTTATGTATTTGACGACAACACGGGTGAGTTGGTGAACACTATCAGCGTTGCATAAATTTATCAGGGGAATACATCTGAAAAGAGATGTATTCTTTTTATTTTGGCGGGGTGCGGAGAGGAAAGTTTGGCTCGGGTGTTGATTTTTTCTGTAGGTTATGCTATTATATTATTGACAAACTTTAACCGAGGGAGGCTGCACCATGTACTTTTGCTATTCATCACTGCGCACAGATGACATGGATCTGTATGAAATGACAGGCGCGTTGGAAGTATCGCAGAACGAAATAGCTGATGCGCTGAAAGTAAACCCGATGACTGTGAACAAATACTTCTCGGGTGAATTGCACAATCAGAAAATGCTTGACAGCATACACCGCTATCTTAACAGCAGGGAGTATTATCGCGGCTATATTTTTATGCCCTCGGCGAAGTTTTCAGATTTTCTAAAAGAAGTTATAGATATATTAAAAAGCAAATACACCGAAACATACATGGCAGGGCGCATAGGCATGACAAAAGACAAGCTCAGCAAAATTAAAAACGGCACGATAAGCTACATAAACATATTCAGGCAATATGACATTCTCAAGACATTATACGGTATGTTTCCCGATGAAAACGGTCATATAGAAGATGACTATATCCCTATCTGCAATAAGCTGAAAGAGGTGCTGGCTCTGTCATACCCTGAGGCAGTCACGGCAGGATTTTCAAAGATAGCAGATATTGTCGTTTTTCACTGTCGGTGCTGCAAAGACAAAAGCAGCGACAGATATCACTATGTCAGGCTGGAAGAAGTGATAGAAGTTTTAGATAAGTACGGCTTGGGCGGAGAGATAGAAAGACTGAGAAAAGACGAAAACTTTATAATGGACAATGACGTTCGCTGTAACATTATCAGCGATCTGAGACCTCTTTATGATCAGGACTTGTCATATTGTGTCACAGATGAGGATGGCATAGGCCCCTTTTATGATCCGGACACCGGACCTCTTGATATGGATCTTGACCCTCCTCCGGAACTTGATTATGCCGCAAATTTAATAGACTTAATGCAGTCCTCCCCACTTGATAAAGAGTTTCGTATAATAAAGGATCATATCTGTCACTATTCCGGATTGCTGCGCGCGGTCATATTTGACAACATCTTTGCGTTTATAGAAGAAGAGAATGGAAATTTTCTGTTTGGAGATATCTATATAAACAGCGAGACCGGCGAAACTTATGAATATGAACATAAAAGAAAAGAGTTTTACAATATAGATGAGCCGATATTTGTATACAAATCCGATATTATGAAAGAATTTCGCAAGCTTTCTTTCAAAAACAAGCTCGATTTAAGCTTACAATTTACAAATGAGATCGAACAGTATCGCGGAAGTGAAAATATCAAAGCGCTGCCTTTTCCTTTAAGGTTCTGGCATTATAGCGACGGTTTGTTATATTATAATGAAGCTACAGGTTGGTATTCAACACTTTCAAGCATTGCGCAGCTTGCAATGATAACCGATCGCACACAAACTTTGAGAAAGCTGGACAGCATGGAACTCACTTTGCCCTATAAGATACCACAGCTTTGCAAAGAACACATAACAAGGGTCTTTTGGGGAAGTTATACGGAGTATGAAATGAATACTGTTTTACAAAAGCTGGACGAGAAGCTGGACTATGGATCGATAGACTGGAATTTTTACGGGATGCTGACTCAGGCGGTATGCATATACGCGCCGCTGGAAAACATAATAAGCTGCATTCGTCAGCTGAATACAAAGAATAAAGAGTTAGAAAAATAACTAAGACCGCAGGCTTTATACAGTCTGCGGTCTTTTAGTTTATGTTTTTGCAACACCGCCGTTGCAATTTCAGGTAATTTTATTCTGAAAACAGGCATGCTATAATATTATCAGGGAAACAAAAGAGCTCAACGATTTTCCAAAAATATAAAACGAAAGGAAGTCATTTAAATGACTAGCAAAATTATAATAGAAGATTACCACGGTACTGCACAGTTGGACGTGGAGGCTGTGCTGGGTTCAAAAGGCAGGATATTTCTGACGGGAGACATCACTTCTGAAACTGCGGCGGCTGCTGCAAAGGCTTTAATGTATCTGTCCGAAAACAAGATACCCGTCAGGATATATCTTGACAGCTGCGGAGGTGAAGTACGCGCGGGGCTTGCTATAATAGATGCTATGGACATTGCGGCTAAAAACGTTGACGTTGACGTTATTTGTATAGGCAGGGCCTACAGCATGGCTTCTGTTATACTGGCGGCAGGCACAAAGGGTCACAGGTACATTATGCCGCACGGGGAAGTTATGGTACACGAACCGCTTATATCGGAGGGCGCAGGAGGCTCGGCAAGTTCGGTAAAGAACATGGCAGATTCGCTTATATCGGTGCGCGACAGGATAAGTGAGATGATGTCAGAATACACAGGGCTTTCAACGAAAAAATTAAACAGCATAATGCGCTCGAACACATTCATGGATGCCAGAAAGGCGATAGAATACGGTCTGGCAGACAAAATAGCGACTGAATTTTAAATCTGAAAGGGGTAATTACAATGACAAATTTCAATGAAACATATGGTGAACTCAAAATGCCGGACGGCAGCGGATACACAAAAGACAGCAGACAGACGGGGCTGAACAACAATGTTGTGGTAGTAGGGCCTTCGGGCTGCGGAAAATCGAGCGTTATGGGTGTGCTCAACGCACTCAACTGCGGAGGAAGCTGCCTGATCTCCGATCCGAAAGGCGGACTTTACCGCTCGATAAGCGGCACGCTCAGAAAAAAGGGCTACGAGGTACTCAAGCTTGACCTTACGCACCCTGAAAACTCCATGCATTACAATCCGCTGCACTACATAAAGAATACCAGTGATATACAAAAACTTTCTAATATTATGTTTAACGGTGTTGAGCATAACAACGGAAGAAAAGAGGGCAACTACGATCATTACTGGGAAAATGCCGCCTTATCACTGCTAAATGGTCTTATAGGGTATATGTATGAAAACAACGACCCGGAGATCAGCATTACCAAACTGCTTGAACAGCTGCAGCGGCTGGAGCCTGTATTATCTGATGACGACGGAGCGAGGAGACCGCAAAAACCCATATACCAAGAATTTTACCTTCACAATCAGAAATACAAGAGAAAAGGTCAGATAAGCTGGGCTTACGCTCAATTCGACCAGTTTATGACTCTTGCAGGCAAAACGTTCAGCTGTGTTAAAAGCACTATGGCGGCTCTTGTGAACAAGCTTTACAACGACGAACTCAAAGAGCTTTACAAGGGCGGAGATTTCGACTTTACGCGTATGGGCAGAGAGAAGATAGCGTTGTTTGTTATCGTATCTGACTCCGACCGCTCGAAAGATATGCTGGCAGAAATGTTTTACTCGCAGGCTATGAACGAGCTGTGCGATTATGCTGACAATCAATGCGAGGGCGGCAGGCTGCCGATGTCGGTGACATTTATAATGGACGATTTCGCGACCAACTGCCGCATAGAGGATTTTGAAAACATCATAAGCAATATCAGAGCACGAAACATCTCTGCTATAATTATGATACAGTCGCTGGGGCAGTTGGAGATCGGTTATGGCTTGAGCCATAAAACCATTCTCAACAACTGCGACACCATGATATTCATGGGCGCAAACTCTACCAAAGATGCAGACTTTTTCGCGGTAAAGGCAAACAAGCCTATCCACACGATGCTTGAAACGCCGCTGTACTCCAGCTGGATATTCCGCCGCTGTGAAAAGCCGCGCTTTGTGAAGAACATCGATCCCAACGAATATCTCAAAGAGATAAACAGGCAGCTTCCGGACACGAGAGAAGCGAATGAGGAGTGCGTATGACACAAAATACGCCGCAGTGGGTCGGTCTTACCCCTATAACATGAATTATGGGGGTAAGACAAGGTCGGCTATGTTAACAAAAAATTGACAAAGTGTAAAAAGAAAGTTAATTTATTGACATAGTTTAAATACTATGATATAATAATACTGTTGGTACGGCAATTGAACTGCAAACTACAAAAAGGAGAAAAAGACTATGAAAAAGCAATATTCCGTATTTCTTAATATTACGACAGAGCTCAGTAAGAAGGACTTGAATGAGTTTAAGGCAAAAAAGCCTGCACACATTGAAATTATGCCGGCTCTTGCCGGTGACGGTTACATAGCAGGGGCAGATTACAGGGTAGTGGTCATGGCACAAGATGATGCAGAGGCATGGGCTCTGGGTGAGAAAAAAGTGTTTGAAGAACACGCACACGAGTTCCCCGTGGCTGACAAAAGCCGCTTGGAAGTAGGGCGGAATGCTCTGTGCCTTACTGCGCACGAAAAAGAATTCGGGCTGGACAAGCCCGGTAATTTGAAAGGAGGCACAAACAGCAAGGCTGCAAAGAGATTCAAGCCGCTGAAGATCCTGGCTATACTGCTGCTGACGGCAGGCATAGCGCTGTTTTCGGTGGTACTTATGGGAATAAGCGCGGAAAAGAAGCAGGGTGTGAGCAGGATAGAGAGGTACGGAATGGTATCTGTGGACGACCCGATAGAAGGCATGATGATATTTGACGATGAGGACGAGTTCAAAGAATATGTAGATGATTCGTGGTACCTCAAAGAGCTGGCGATCTTGTTCTTCTCGCCGGGCGTTATATGCATGGGCATATACATTGCTGCAAACAAGCTGAAAAAGAAATGATATGGCACGTTGTAAACATTTTTCGCCTTTCAAAAACATAGAAAAGCGGCTAAGAAAACTTAGCCGCTTTTTTTATTGCCACATTCGTTCAGAGAGCACCAAACAAAGTGAAAGATACTATAAATATCCCCTCCCACAAGCCGACCCAACAAGAGAGCGGCTGGCAGAATATTCTTCCAACGGTACGAGGAGTGACAAGGTCGATCGAAAACTTTTAGTTTCTTGACAAGAGTTATAACCTTTGTGTATTGTGGAACGCGCCAGTACTAAATAATCTTCTAATCCAGAGATTTCATAGTAGGGAAGAGGAGCACATCACGGATAGCGGGGGAGTTGGTGAGCAGCATGACCAGTCTGTCGATGCCGTAGCCGATGCCGCCTGTGGGGGGCATTCCTATCTCCAGCGCGTGGAGGAAATCCTCGTCGATGCGGTTGGCTTCTTCGTCGCCCTGCGAGAGCAGTTTTTCCTGCTCCACAAATCTTTCTCTCTGGTCAACGGGGTCGTTGAGCTCGGAGTAGGCGTTGCACATTTCCCAGCCGTTTATATAAAGCTCAAATCTTTCTACCTTTCCGGGGTCGTCGGGCTTTTTCTTGGTAAGCGGCGAGATCTCAATCGGGTGATCCATTATAAACGTTGGCTGCAACAGGTGTTCCTCGGCAAATTCTTCAAAGAACAGATTCAGAATATCGCCCTTTTTATGCCGCTGCTCATACTCTACATGATGTTCATCTGCGACCGCTCTTGCCTGCTCCAGCGTTTCTATCTTATCAAAATCAATGCCGGAATACTTTTTTACTGCCTCGGTCATGGTAAGTCTTTCAAACGGTTTGCCGAAGTCTATTTCCAGTTCGCCGTACTTGACTATATCGCTGCCGCAGACTTCTCTCGCGAGATACCTGAACATACTTTCGGTAAGTTCCATCATGCCGTGGTAGTCGGTATACGCCTGATAGAGTTCCATAAGGGTAAACTCGGGGTTATGGCGCGCATCTACGCCCTCGTTGCGGAAAACTCTGCCTATTTCGTAAACTCTTTCAAGACCGCCGACTATAAGCCTTTTAAGGTAGAGCTCGAGAGAAATTCTAAGCTTTATATCCTCGTTGAGGGCGTTATAGTGGGTATCAAAAGGTCTGGCAGCCGCTCCGCCTGCGTTTGAAACGAGCATGGGTGTTTCAACTTCCATAAAGCCTCTGCCGTCTAAAAATCTGCGTATAGAAGCGATAATTTTAGAGCGCTTTACGAAGGTATCACGCACCTGCGGATTGCAGATAAGGTCTGTATATCTCTGGCGGTAGCGCATATCCTGATTTTTAAGCCCATGCCACTTTTCGGGCAGTGGGGCAAGCGATTTTGAAAGAAGTGTTATGCCTGTAGCGTGGAGGGATATTTCGCCTCTGCGGGTACGGAAAATAAAGCCTTCAACGCCTGCGATATCGCCTATATCCCACTTTTTGAAGTCGGCAAAATTTTCTTCGCCTATTTCATTGAGGCGGACATAGACCTGTATTCTGCCCTTGGCGTCCAGAAGGTCTATAAAATTAGCCTTGCCCATATCGCGGCGTGACATAATTCTGCCGGCCAAACGAATGGTCGTTCTTTCTGCTTCGAGCTTTTCTTTCAAAAGTGCCTCGTCATCGCTGCACTGCTCTTTTACGCGCGCTTCTACTGCTTCATACTCTGCTTTTGCTGCGGCAGTATTTGTTGTAACGTCGTACTTTGTAACTGCGAACGGGTCTTTGCCTGCGGCTTTAAGGTCGCTCAGCTTATCCATTCTTATCTTCTTATAGGTATTTAATTCCTCGGCGGTAAGCTCTTCCTCCTCGGGGAGGATCTGCTCGCTGATGTCACTCATTTATTTCCTTCCTTTCGTTTCTCTCGAAACTTCCATAACTTCAAATTCTACTATTCCCATCGGGGTATTTACGTCAAACACATCTCCTACTTTGGAGTGCATGGCGGCTTTGCCGACGGGGGATTCATCGGATATTATGCCGTTTTCGGGGTCTGATTTGGACGATGAATCTATTATATACGTTTCAAGTGAGCCGTCGCTGCGGTCTTTGAGGACCACACGAGAGCCCAGATTGACTTCATTTTCGTTTATATCGCTCTCGTTGACTATTACTGCTATACTGAGCTGATATTCTTTTTCCTTTATCTCGCTTTCGAGGGCTGCCTGCTCGTCTTTGGCGGCATCGTACTCGGCATTTTCGGAAAGGTCGCCGAAAGAACGGGCTTCTTTAAGTTTTTCAGCCACCTCGCGTGATCTGACGGTCTTTAAATACTCAAGATCGTCTACGAGATCCTGATAGGCTTCTTTTGTAAACAGCTTTTTATTTTCGGGCATATCTAACACTCCTTTTATAAATTACTTTCTGTACACGGGCAGTCTGTTGTTTGTTACCGTTTGGGCAAAATTATCTGTATAAGGCACGAACATAAGGTGCATACCCTGCGTGAACGGCGCGGCTATTTCGGCAAGTTTCTGGAAAGTTTCCCTGAGTGTGTCTTTGTCATCGCTGCTGTCAACTATGAGCAAGAGGCTTTTTGCCTGATTTGCTCTTTCAAGGATAAGCACGAAAAGCTGGTCTACTCTGCCGTACTCATCGAGCTTTTCACGAATGGTATCTATAAAGCCGTCGGGGTATTTTCCGGGAATGGTGACTTTGACCTGCTCGTTGGGTCGGGGGGTATATATCTCGCTGTCTGCCATACGGGCAAGCATCTCTTTGGGAACGGCAAAATTGTTGGTGAACGGGTCGATCACTATGCCGTCGAGGTCGCAGTCGGGCTTATTGAACGCGGCCATGAGCATGACGACGTTCATTACTAGATATCTTTCGGAGGATATTACGCCGGTGTTTTTCTCGCTGTCTATCTCGCCGCGCGATGTGAATACCGCCATGTACTTTTTGCCGTCTTTATTTTTGAGGACGTGCATATTGAAGCTCCTCTTGTTTTCGAGAGCGACTTTGCCGTCCTCTTTTTCAACGGCTTCGGTATTTTCGACCATTCTTGCAGGACACACAAAGTTGCCCCTCTGAATGAGCCTTGCGACATAGTTGAATTTTTCATCGGATCTGTCCTGTTTGAGATCCTGTATTGCTGCCACAAGAGCATCATTATCGACTACCATCTGTTGATTGTTGTTTACTTCTGCCATAAGTTTAATACTCCTTTTTTGATAGTTTTATTTTACATAGAATAATATTCTACTTTTGAGAAACTAGACTACTGAAGCAAGATAACGAGAGGCAAGAGGCAAGATGAGCATTTTGAAAAATCTGCGCAAAGCTATAAAAAGCAATTTCTTGCTTCTTGCTTCTAATCGTAAACCGCAGAAATGGCAAGTTAGCACGAACGTTGAAAAAACTTTTCTAACCTCTAACTTCTTACTTCTAACTTCTAATAGGGCAAGATGTTGGGTTATCTCGCTTGGTTCGGCGTTCCTTAACGGAACGCGGAAAGGCCATTTCTTGCCTCTTGCTTCTAATTGTAAACCGCAGAAATGGCAAGTTAGCACGAACGTTGAAAAAACTTTTCTAACCTCTAACTTCTTACTTCTAACTTCTAATAGGGCAAGATGTGGGGTTTATAACAATGATGTTGCGCACGCAAGCGCGCGCAGGGAAAAGAGCTAAGGTCTTTTCACAGGAAAATCCCTCTCTTGCAGGGATTTTCCTCTTTAAAAACAGTCCACCGGACTGTTTTTAAATTCACCTTTTTCGGAGCGCCTGCTGTATGGGGTTTCGCCGTCTGCGGACGGCGACGAGGGTTTCACCCTCGACCTGACGACCCTTTTGAAAAAGGGTCGATCGAAAACTTTTAGTTTCTTGACAGGGGTTATAACTTTTGCGTACTGTGGAGCGGTGAACGGCTCCGCAGGCTTGCGCGTAAGCGCAATTATTAAGCAACGCACAAACGTTGAAGTTACAACTTCTTGCCTCTTGCTTCTTATCTTCTTGCCTCTAGTAGGCTTTTCCCCATAGAACCATTTTATCTGCTTTCTTGCCGCAGCAGACACAGGTGTCTGCTATATGCTCCTGCTCGTTGGGTATGCAGCGCGAGCCTGCGCCGGTGAGCTCTTTTACCTTGTCCTCGCACTCCTCGCTGCCGCACCACATAGCCTTGATAAAGCCGTCGCCGTTTTCTTCAAGCACTTTCTTCATCTCGTCCGTGCTGGTGCATTTATATGTTCTTCTCTCGCGGTTTTCTTCTGCCTTTTTATACATACCCTGCGGTATCTCGTTTTTCAGCAGTTCTGCAACGGTATCGGCAAAGTCTGCAAGAGGAACATCTCTCTTTTCGCCGCTGTATCTTACGGCGCAGACGCACTTGTTATTCTCTATATCCTTAGGGCCTATCTCTACACGCAGCGGAACGCCTTTCATCTCATACTCTGCAAACTTCCAGCCGGGCGAGTTATCGCTGTCGTCTAGCTTTACGCGAAGCCCCTGCGCTTTAAGTATCTGCAAAAGCTCATTCGCCTTTTCTAAAACGCCCTCTTTATGCTGTGCAACGGGCACTATGACTACCTGTATCGGTGCTACATCGGGCGGCAGGACAAGACCGCTGTTATCGCCGTGTGTCATGATAACTGCGCCTATAAGTCTGGTAGTCATGCCCCATGAGGTCTGGTGGGGGTATTTCAAAGTATTATCTTTATCGGTATACTGGATATTAAAAGCCTTAGCAAAGCCGTCGCCGAAGTAATGCGAAGTGCCTGCCTGCAACGCCTTGCCGTCGTGCATAAGGGCTTCTATAGCGTAGGTAGCGACTGCCCCTGCGAACTTATCGCTCTCGGTCTTTCTGCCTTTAACTACGGGCATACACAGATGCTTTTCGCAAAACTCGGCATACACATCGAGCATTTTTTCTGTTTCTGCAATTGCTTCTTCCGCGGTGGCGTGAATGGTATGACCCTCCTGCCACAAAAACTCTCTCGAGCGCAGAAAAGGACGTGTAGTTTTTTCCCACCTTACAACGCTTACCCACTGGTTATACAGCTTGGGCAGGTCGCGGTAGGAATGAACGATATTAGCGTAATGCTCACAGAAAAGAGTTTCGGAAGTGGGGCGGACGCAAAGCCTTTCTTCAAGTTTTTCGCTGCCGCCGTGAGTTACCCATGCAACTTCGGGCGCGAAGCCCTCTACATGGTCTTTCTCTTTCTGCAAGAGGCTTTCGGGTATGAACATAGGCATACACACATTCTCGTGCCCTGTCTCTTTGAACATACCGTCAAGAATTCTCTGAATATTTTCCCAAATCGCGTAGCCATAGGGGCGAATGACCATACAGCCCTTTACGCTGGTATACTCTACGAGCTCTGCTTTTTTGCATATATCGGTATACCACTGCGCGAAATCGTCGTCCATAGAGGTGATAGCCTCTACCATTTTACCGTTGTTTTTTGCCATGCTTTTTATCAACTCCGTAAATGTCTGTATTGTAAATCTTATAGTTGGGGTCGAAGTCATCTTCTTTGCTTGCATCGAAAATGCCGCGAACGCCGTCGTCTTCTTTAGGCTTTTCGGGTTTGCGGTGCTTGTCCACAATTTTTGCGATATGCGGTGTTGCGACTGCTGCGAGAGCTATCAGAGCCATTACCACAACAGCTTTTACTGCAAACGCACCGATCGCCGACCATTTGCCTGCAAGCAAGGTTATTTTAAAGATACTCATTTTGTTATTTTGTCCTTGCCGCCCATATACATTCTCAGCGGTTCGGGGATATTTATACTGCCGTCGGCGTTGAGGTTGTTTTCAAGGAAAGCTATAAGCATTCTCGGCGGAGCGACAACTGTATTGTTGAGGGTATGAGCGAGATATTTTTCGCCGTTTTCGCCTCTTACGCGTATGCCGAGTCTTCTTGCCTGCGCATCGCCGAGGTTGGAACAAGAACCGACTTCAAAATACTTCTTCTGCCTTGGCGACCACGCTTCGACGTCGCAGCTTTTTACTTTAAGGTCGGCAAGGTCGCCTGAGCAGCATTCAAGCGTTCTTACGGGAATATCGAGCGTGCGGAAGAAATCAACTGTATTCTGCCACAGCTTATCGAACCACATCATGCTGTCCTCGGGTTTGCATACGACTATCATTTCCTGCTTTTCAAACTGGTGTATGCGGTAGACGCCGCGTTCCTCTATGCCGTGCGCGCCGACTTCTTTTCTGAAACACGGCGAATAGCTTGTAAGGCAGTAGGGCAGTTTGCTCTCATCAAGTATGCTGTCGATAAATCTGCCTATCATGGAGTGCTCAGACGTGCCGATAAGATAAAGGTCCTCGCCCTCTATTTTATACATCATGTTTTCCATTTCGGCAAAGCTCATAACGCCCGTTACTACCTCGCTGCGGATCATATAAGGCGGTATGAAATAGGTAAAGCCGCGGTCTATCATGAAATCTCTCGCATACGAAAGAATTGCGGAGTGCAGCCGCGCGATGTCGCCCATGAGGTAATAGAAGCCGTTGCCGCTGGTTTTTCTGGCTGCATCGAGGTCTATGCCGCTGAGGTTCTCCATTATGTCAACGTGGTAGGGGACTTCAAAGTCGGGCACTTTTGGTTCGCCGAAGCGTTCGCGCTCTACGTTTTCGCTGTCGTCCTTGCCTATGGGCACGCTGTCGTCTATGATGTTTGGCAAAACAAGCATTATTTTGCGAACATCCGCCTCCAGC
>CANRPG010000049.1 GCA_947632425.1 uncultured Clostridia bacterium
TGAGCGAAATGGAGCTTATGTGCGACAGGGTGGGAGTTATAGCTAACGGCAGTATGCTGGGCGTATACTCTATAGACGAGCTGCTGGCGGCTTCGGCAGGCGCAACAAGCGACTACATAATTGATACCGACGGCGGCGAAAAGGCTGTTGAGATAATAAAGGGCGTTACCGAAAAGGTAAGCCTGACAGATGAAGGTCTTGTAGAGGTAATTCTTGACAACGAAACTCACCGCGAGGATATAGCTAAGATAAACAAACTGCTTATTGAGGGCGGCGCGGCGGTATACACCGTATCGCTAAAACCCAAGAAAAAGCTGGAAGACGTATTTATAGAGATGACAAGCGACACAAAGGAGGGCGGACAAATTGCGTAGATTTTTCAGACTTGTGAAAAACGAGTACATAAAGAACTTAAAGCTCGTTTCAACGTGGGTAATGCTTATTCTCACGGCGGTGGCAGCAATAGGTCTGCCTGCGCTTGCAAGGATAGCTTACTATTTTGATGCCGAAGCATCTCACGGCGACACGAGCAGCTACGACTGGACGATAGC
The DNA here is from genome assembly GCA_947632425.1 of uncultured Clostridia bacterium. Taxonomy (GTDB): domain Bacteria; phylum Bacillota; class Clostridia; order Oscillospirales; family Ruminococcaceae; genus UBA7477. Next base: position 552 of record CANRPG010000049.1, read on the forward strand.
TGACTATCTGGATTCTATGATGTATTCCGCCGAGAACACATCGGACAAATACTATATAGATATAATGAACGACCTGATAAATTCGGGCGCACAAAGCACATATGACTGGCGATTTTCTGTTACCGAAGATCTGTTCTACTCGGCATGGGATAAGGCAGACGAGCAGGTGTATGAAGAATACACGGAATATATGACTACTCTGCCCAGCTGGGACGAAGAAAACTATATGCTGACAGACCCCGAAGATGCGCAAAAAGCAAACGAGTTCTTAAAAGGCAAGCTGGACGAGACCTTTAAAGCCGTATGGAAAACAGACGAGTATGCTAAACCCATGGCGGCGGTAATGTCAAACGATATGAAGGCGTATTATCAGCTTAATATCGATGAAGCAACCAGCCGTCTGTCATCAGCTGCCACAGAGTACGACAAGCAGATGGCAGATCTTGATATATGGTACTACACATATCTTCGCGACAATGATGTATACAAATGCACCGCCGAGGATTATATGTATGATTATCTGAAAGATTATCTTCCGCAGTATTACGATGCAGACTATCAGAACGCGACAGAGCTGTATTACACAAGAAAATCTATCATAACTTACGAAAACGCCGACAAAGGCTCGCCCGACCAGATATCTGTAGGCGAATACAAAACCGCTGTAAACAAATACGCCGTATACAACTACATGACAGAAAACCACATTGAGACAAACGTTGCAGATGAAGAAAGAGATACTCTGTGGTCGCCTTTCAAGATGTCTGTTGCGCTGGTGACTTTCATAGGTATTCTGGTGGTAGTTATAGCGGCACACTCGGTGGCATCGGAGTTTTCAAACGGAACGATAAAATTCCTGCTGATAAACCCCGTAAAACGCTGGAAGATACTTGTATCAAAATACTTCACCGTGCTTTCAATGGGCTACATAATGATAGCCATAACGTTTGTGCTTTCGCTGATCACGTCGATGATAATGTTCGGCGCAGACGATATAGGCGCGATGTACATAACTGCAAGCGGAGGAGAAGTCAGCGCCGTAAACGGCATTTTGTACATGGCAAAAAGCTATCTGCTGGCAAGCACTTCGGTTGTGGTAATGGCAACAATGGCGTTTGCGATATCGGTGCTGATGAAAAGCTCTGCTTTCGCTATCGGTATCAGCATGTTCTGCCTGCTCTCGGGCAGCGGCATAGTGCTTATGCTTCAGAGCATGGGCATGAACTGGGCAAGATACCTGATATTTGCAAACCTCGATCTTGCTTCGATAGCAAACGGCACTTCTTCTTTCATGTATCAGACGGTAGGTACTGCGCTGGCTGTTATAGCGGTGCACATGGTAGTCTTCTGGCTGATTGCGTGGGACGGCTTCACCAGAAGGGAAATATAGCACATAAATAAATTTACCCGTCGGACTTGGTGGTCTGACGGGTATTTTTTATGATGCATCAAGAGTTTGTTTTTTGCGCTTATCTTCAACTGTGAAGCCGTTTTCACTTACCGAGAGCAGCAGCGTTTTTTCTTCCGCGCTCTCTGCCGCGCCGTTTACTAAAATATAGTCTGACAGCATATTTTCAAGCTGCGCCGAGATGGTGTGCCGTATCTCTCTTGCGCCGAAAGTGCCGCTGCCGCTTTGGGCGAGTTTTTCAACTATATCTTCGCCGTATTCCAGCCTGATGTTCATCTCCGCCGCTCGGGTGCACAGCTGCATAAGCATGTTGTTTGCTATGATGCGCAGGCTCTCGTTCGACAGCGGCTGAAAAATTATCTTTTCGTCAATGCGGCTGAGAAGCTCGGGCGAGAAAAACTTTCTCATCTCCTCCATATAGCTCTGCGACTGCTTTTCGTAGGAATTTTCAAAGCCCACACGGCTCTTTGTTTCCCTCGCGCCGATGTTTGAAGTCATTATTATAACGGTGTTTGCAAACGATACCTTTCTGCCGCTGGTATCGGTAACGAAGCCTTCTTCCAGTATCTGCAAAAGAATATTGAAAACATCGGGGTGAGCCTTTTCTATCTCGTCAAACAGCACTATAGAATACGGCTTGCGCCTTACCCTCTCGGTAAGCTGACCGCCTTCCTCATAGCCCACATACCCCGGCGGCGAACCTATCAGCCGAGATATATTGTGCCGCTCCATATACTCCGACATATCAAAGCGTATAAGGCTGTCGCAGCTTGAAAACATAGCCTTTGCAAGCGCTTTTGCCAGACTTGTCTTGCCAACGCCGCTGGGACCTAGGAATACAAAAGAACCTATAGGTCGCTGCTCGTTTCTCAGCCCAGAGCGCGACCGCCTTATAGCTGAGGCAAGCAGTGATACTGCCTTGTCCTGCCCTATGACTTCGCTTTTCAGCTCATCTTCCAGCCGCAGCAGCCTGTGCCCCTCGTTTTCCGTCATGCTTTCGGCAGGTATGCCCGTTTGCGACGACACCACCTGCGCTATATCCTTCGCAGTTATAAGCGGTTTCATTTTGCTGCCTGCCACCTGCAAAGTAAGCGCTTCAAGATAGTCCTGCTTTGTTATCCTGCCGACTATATAATCTGAAAACGCCTTTGAAACTGCCTTTTCCTCACTGCGTTCCTGCTCACGAATACGCACTCTCGCGCACGCCTGATCTATAAGGTCTATAGCCTTGTCGGGAAAATATCTGTCAAAAACATATCTACCCGAAAGCTTTACAGCGCTTTTTACAGCTTCGTGGGTTATCTCAACACCGTGAAAATTTTCATACCTCGGCACAAGTCCTTCTATTATCTCCTCGGTCGCCTGTTCCGAGGGTTCTTCCACTTTCACAGGCTGAAAACGCCGCTCCAGCGCCGCATCTTTTTCTATATATTTGCGGTATTCGTCAAAGGTCGTCGCGCCTATTATCTGAAGCTGACCTCTTGCCAGCTGCGGCTTCATTATACCTGCCGCATCGATAGCTCCCTCTGCTGCTCCTGCGCCCATTATAGTATGCAGTTCATCTATAAAAAGAATAATGTTGCCGTCGGCTATGGCTTCTTCAACGCACTGTTTGAGGCGTTCTTCAAAGTCGCCGCGGTATTTCGCGCCTGCAAGCAGCTGTGTCATGTCAAGAGAAAAAATGCGCTTGTCTGAAAGCCCTTTTGGCACTCTGCCCTCGCATATTCTCTGCGCCAGCCCCTCAACTATAGCGGTCTTGCCTACACCTGCTTCACCCACAAGACAAGGGTTGTTTTTGTTGCGGCGGCAGAGAATTTCTGTAACTCTTTCAAGCTCTTTGTCTCTGCCTATAACGGGGTCGAACGCGCCGCAAACGTCCTGCCTCGTAAGCTCTCTGGCATAGCGCAAAAGCTTCTGCGCGCCGCTCTTTGCAGATGAATACTCCTCTTCGCGCGCGCCCACCGCACACTCAGACAGCAGCCGCGGCATATTCACCCCGACATCTCTCATTATGCTTACGGCGCAGCAGCCGTTTTGTTTCAGTATTGCGGCAAGAATATGCTCGCTGCCTGCCAGCCTGTTTTTTGCCTGCGCGCTTATTGCCTTTGCGCTTTCAAGTATTTTTTCCGCTGTGGGAGTTATATCGCTGTATGTCAGCTTGCATGGCGTGCCCGAGCCTATCGCGGCGGTTATTTTGTCTTTCACCCTTTGTGCTGTAAGACCGCACCTTATTAAAATAAGGCACGCGGTGCTCGAGCCCTCGTCCAGTATCGCCCACAGTATATGCTCGCTGCCGACATAGGTGTGCCCTATGCTGCCTGCAAGCGTGAGCGAGCGTTTTAATATCTCCTTTGCTTTTTTTGTAAAGCCGTCGGTATTGAATTCATTGAACATACTTGCTCTGCCGCCAAAAATACAGGAAGGCGGCGTTCTCCTTTCTTGGTTGGATAAGTCACAAAAGCAGTTTTGGCAAAATTTTATAAAGTATTCCGCCCAAACACTTTGCCGTCTGAAATATTATATTCGCAGGACAAATTTTCCTTTCCTTATTTTTTGAGATGTGCGCAAAAACGCCTGTACTTTCGGAAAAATTGCCTGCACTGTAACACATTTTCACCGGCGGCATAAATTATACTATAAGCCTCGCTTAACGGCCGGCTTAAATCATTACAAAGGAGAACTTCTTTATGAACTGCAACGGCTTCAACGGTTACTGGTGGATAATAATCCTCATAATCATCATCGCATTCGGCGGATTCAGCAACGGCTACAACCTCAACGGCTGCGGCTGTGGCTGCGACAATGGCTGCGGCTGCAACAACAACGGCTGCGGCTGCTGACAGCAAAACCTAAAAACGCGGCGTGTAAAAGCGCCGTGTTTTGCTTTGTACAGACTACAGAAAAAGAGCATTGCTCCCAAACGGAAACAATGCTCATTTTTTTATTTAAGGGGAAGTTTCACCCTCTATTGCGCTAAAGCGGGAACTTTGGTAACAAAGCCGCCCTTATCGTAAAACAGCTCTCTTATCGCAAGCGCGCAGCCCGACAAAAATCTCTGCTTTTCATCTATGATACTCAGTGAGATCTTGCTTGCCACAACGCTGCCGCCTATGCGCTCAACGGCAGGAATAAGATATGTGTTCATCTTTTCTTCATCTGCGAAAATGTTGTGCAGCACCAGCTTTTGCGGATTTGTAGTAAAGTACAGATTATTCAGCAGCACCGCCATCATGTCAAGCGACTCGCTCATCAGAGCCAGCGTGCCCTCGTCTTTGTTACGGCAGGAATCGCGTATAGCATCCATATCTATCTTTGAAGGATCGCCATTAAGTGTTTTGTAAAGGTATGGCGTTTTCTCCATACTGAATATCCTCGTTATCTTTTTTATCATCGCGCTTGGTGAAAGCTCTGTTCTGCAGCAGCCCTTTCTTCCGCAGTCGCACACTTCGGAAGAATTCGGGTCTATTATTATCCTGTCAACAAAGTCTGTTCTGTTGTCGTATGAAACAATAGGATCGTTAAGGTTGGTAACTACAAAGTGCATGGAATCGCCGCACTGCAAAAACGCAATGTTTCTTCGCTCTGAATCCTTTGTTTTAAGAAAGTCAATGTTCGCCATAGCCATGCCTTTGACCGAGTTGTCTACCACCACAGGCAGAGAATACTCCTTCTCAAACAGCTTGCGCAGCGGTGAATAGTCAGCCGCGCCGTTTACTATGGGTATATTCATGCGCTTGAACATCGAAGGGTACACGCCTATGCCTATGCCCAGAAGCTGCTGCGGATCTATGTAATTGTCGGTAATTATGTCTTTCACAGACTTCTTGATAAAGTCGGAAATATCGCCGAATGTAAACGAATCGTTTATAGCAAGGTTTCTCTTATCGAGCACCGCGCCCGAAAGCGTTGACATACCCACGCTTACGTTCTCACACTCAACCGCTATGCCTATTGTGAACCTGAAATTGCTGTTTACATCTATAAGTATCTTTTTTCTGCCGCGCGGCGTTTTCTCGGCAACGTGCTTGTATTCGCCCAGCTCTACTATAATTCCCTGCTCTATCATCTCGTTGGTGATGATGGTCACCGCTGCTCTCGTAAGCTCCAGAGCCCCTGCAATATCAATTCGCGATGTAGGGCCTCTCTGTTTCAATATCTTCAAAACATGCATACGGTTTTGTCTTTTAAGATCAAGTTTGCTTATTCCGTGCTGTTCCATTTTACTCTCCATTCAGCCGCTTTACGGCATTATTCTGCGATAAGTCTTTACTGCCCTTTGCAAAACGCTTAGAGCCCCTTGCCACGGCAGAAAAGAATGCTTTTATATTATACAATAAAAATATTAACTTATAATGAACGTATTATTAAACTTTTGACTATTTACAGTTTGTTAATATTTATTTTGTCGTCTATCAGACCTATTATCCTTGCCGCCGCTACAGACACCGGTCTTTTCCTGCTGACGGCTATGCACACCTGCCTTTTTGGCAGCTGCCTGTCAAGTCTGAGCTCAAACAGCCTGCCGCTTTCTATCTCCTCTTTTGCAAAGCCGCTCATCACAAAGCCTATGCCTAGGTCTCTTTCAGCGAACCTGACAATAAGCTCCGATGTCGCAAGTTCTATTTCGGGTACTATCTCAACTTTGCACTTTCTTAAAAACTCGTCTATGCTGCGGCGTGTGGAAGTGTTCTTTTCTAGAAATATAATCGGCAGTTTTTCCAGCTGCGAAAGGCTTATCACCTTGTCTTTCAAATACTCGAACCGCTTTCCTGCAACAAAGATGTCGCTTATCTCGCCGCACTCAAAAATGCTTATGTCGTCATGCATATCAACGGGAGTGCTTACTATGCCAAGGTCAATGCTGCCCTCCCTCAGCGAAGAAAGCGTTTCGGGCGTAGGGCCGTTTGATACGCTTATGCGTATGTTGGGGTACTGCTTGTGAAACTGCTCTAAATACGGCAGCAGAAAAAATTGCAGTGTCATGTCAGATGCGCCGATGCGTATCTCGCCGCTCTCCATGCCGAGCATTTCTGAAAGCTCCCTCTCGCCCTGCTCTATCTCTTCAAAGGCGCGTTTTACACGGCTGTAGAATACCTCGCCCTCGGCGGTCAGCTTTACGCCTTTAGATGTTCTGAAAAACAGCGCGCAGCCCAGCTGCCTTTCAAGCTGCTTTACCGACTGCGAGACCGCAGGCTGCGATATAAAAAGCTTCTGCGCCGCCGTTGTTATGCTGCCGCAGTTTGCAACGCAGTAAAAGGTCTTGCAGTGCTCTAAATTTACAGTCATAATCTCACCTTATCTTAAAAAGTTTTGGTATACGATATAATTATACCACAGCGTTTGCAGCAAGTCAATACACATTGACATACGCGTTTTAAAGTGGTATAATTTTATTTGGGTACAGAAAAATGTACCTATCAAACAATGAAACTTGGTGGTAATTATGTCAGATACAAAAATGACTATGACACAGAAAATACTCGCCCACGCGGCAGGGCTGGAAAAAGTAGCGCCCGGGCAGCTTATTATGGCAAAGCTTGACCTTGTTATGGGCAACGACATCACCTCGCCCGTGGCTATGAACGCATTTGAAAAGGCAGGCTGCAAAAGCGTTTTTGACAAAGACAAAATAGCGCTTATAATGGATCACTTTGTGCCGAATAAGGACATAAAAGCGGCGCAGCAGGCAAAGCAGTGCAGAGAGTTTGCACAGAGATTTGATATAACCAACTTTTATGATGTAGGCAAAATGGGCATAGAGCACGCGCTTATACCCGAGGCAGGACTGTGCGCGCCGGGCGAATGTATCATAGGCGCTGATTCTCACACCTGCACTTACGGGGCGGTGGGGGCGTTCTCAACGGGTGTGGGCTCTACCGATATGTGCTACGGCATGACGACGGGCAAGCTGTGGTTCAAAGTGCCCTCCGCACTGAAAATTGAGCTAAAAGGCAGGCTGCCTAGGTGGTCTGCGGCGAAGGATATAATTCTTCATTTGATAGGAATGATAGGCGTTGACGGCGCGCTTTACCGCTCTCTTGAATTTTGCGGCGACGGCGTTTCTGCCCTTTCAATGGAGGACAGACTTTGCATATGCAACATGGCTATAGAGGCAGGCGCAAAGAACGGTATCTTCCCTGTTGACGACATTTGCAGAAAATACATAGCCGAGCGCACCGACCGCAAGTACACCGAATTTTCTGCCGATGAAGATGCTGTATACGACAAACATATAATTATAGAGCTTGACAAAATAAAGCCGACGGTATCTTTCCCTCACCTGCCGTCTAATACAAAAACGTTTGACGAGATAGGCGATATCAAGATAGACCAGTGCGTTATAGGCTCTTGCACCAACGGCAGGATCGAAGATATGCGCGCCGCGGCAGAGATACTCAGCGGCAGACAAGTAGCCGACGGGGTGCGCTGCATAGTTATTCCTGCAACACAGAAAGTATATCTGCAAATGATAAAAGAGGGCATTACGCAGGCGCTTGTGAACGCAGGCTGCGTGGTCTCAACGCCGACGTGCGGTCCTTGCCTTGGCGGTTACATGGGCATACTTGCCGAAAACGAGCGGTGCGTTTCAACTACAAACCGCAACTTTGTAGGCAGAATGGGTCACACCAAAAGCGAGGTATACCTTGCATCGCCTTACGTGGCAGCCGCAAGCGCTGTAACGGGCAGACTTTCCTGTCCGCAGGATATTATTTAAGGAGGCACGGCTATGAAAGCTGACGGAAAAGCTATAAAATACGGAAACAACGTTGATACCGACGTTATAATCCCTGCAAGGTATCTCAACACCTCCGATCCGCAGGAGCTTGCCGCCCACTGCATGGAGGACATAGACAAAGATTTTCACCAAAAGATGCATGAGGGCGACCTTATAGTGGCGCAGGCAAACTTCGGCTGCGGTTCTTCAAGAGAGCACGCGCCGATGGCTATAAAAGCGGCAGGCGTTTCATGCGTTATAGCAAAAACTTTTGCGAGAATATTCTACCGCAACGCTATAAATATAGGTCTGCCTATCATAGAATGTGCAGAAGCTGCCGACGGCATAGATGACGGCGACCGCGTTACCGTTGACTTTGACACGGGCGTTATCACTAACGTTACTAAAAATGAAACATATCAGGGGCAGCCGTTTCCGGAATTTCTGATAAACATCATAAACAGCAGCGGTCTGCTGAACACCCTTTGAAAGGAGCGCAGGTCATGACAAAGAAGATAGCCGTTATAAAAGGCGACGGCATAGGCCCCGAGATAACAGCTCAGGCGGTGGCTGCGCTTGACAGAGTCGCAGAAAAGTTTGGTCACAAGTTTGAATACTCTTATGTACTTATGGGCGGCTGCGCTATTGATGAAACGGGCGAGCCTCTGCCGCAAAAGACCGTTGACATTTGCCTTGCCAGCGACAGCGTTCTGCTGGGCGCGGTTGGCGGCCCGAAGTGGGATAAAGGCGAGGGCTCAAAACGCCCCGAGGCAGGGCTTTTAGGGCTTCGCAAGGCGCTGGGGCTTTTTGCAAATTTAAGACCTGCCAGACTTTTTACACCGCTGAAAGGCGCCTGCCCTTTGAAAGACGAGATAACCAAAGACGGTCTTGACCTTATAATAGTGCGCGAGCTTATAGGCGGCGCGTACTTCGGAGAGCGCACAACGGTCACAGAAAACGGCATAACCACCGCCAACGACTGCATGACATACAGCGATTTTGAGATAGAGCGCATTGCACGCGTGGCTTTTGATCTTGCAGGAAAACGCCGCGGCAAGGTGACTTCGGTCGACAAGGCGAATGTGCTGGATACCTCGCGGCTGTGGAGAAAGACAGTGCATGAAGTTGCTAAAGACTACCCCGACATCTCTCTTGGCGATATGCTTGTTGACAACACTGCGATGCAGCTGGTGCACTGCCCCTCGCAGTTTGATGTTATCGTTACCGAGAACCTGTTCGGCGATATTCTCTCGGACGAGGCTTCTATGATAACGGGCAGCCTTGGCATGATACCATCTGCTTCTCTGGGCGAGGGAACGCTGGGTCTTTACGAGCCTATACACGGCTCTGCGCCCGATATTGCAGGCAAAGACATCGCAAACCCTATTGCCACTATTCTTTCGGCGGCTATGATGCTTAAATACTCTTTTGATATGCCGCAGGAGGCTGAGGCTATTGAAAACGCCGTTGCGCAGGTGCTTGAAGAGGGCTTGCGCACCGCCGATATAATGTCAGCAGGCTGCAAACAGGTTTCATGCTCCGAAATGGGCAGGCTCATAACAGAAAAAATATAGTTTGCAGAAAAGACCGTTTTGCGGTCTTTTTTGTAGTTATAGAGCGGCTGAAAAAATTTTTCAAAAAATTTTCGTTTAAACTATTGACATAACGCTCTGAATGTGCTATTCTGTATATATCAGATATACACAGTTTGCAAAATATCTCATAGTAAATTATATTGACATTTTGTACAACGGCAGAGCCATGCAATTGTAACAATTGATAAAATTGCCGAAAATCGCGAAGAATATGTAAAATACTATTGCAAATATCCTGCCGCTGTGGTAAACTGATGTTATCAGTTAGAAGTTAGATGTGAGAGGTCAGAGGTTAGAAATGGTTTTGCGAATTTTGCGCGTGCTTGCCATTTCCGCAGTTTAGATAGAAGCAAGAGGCAAGAAATTGCTTTTTACAGTTTAGTGCATATTTTTCAAAACGCTCATCTTGCTTCTTTCTTCTCATTATTTGCTTCTAAAAATCAACCCATACCCATCTAAAAAGAGAAATCGCTGGCAGTATATTCTTCCAGCGGTGTGAGGGGAAAGTGCTATTATGTGGTTGAGTGGGCGTGGAAAAGTGTGGCGGTGAGCGGTGTTTGCTGGGTGCGTTTCTTGCTTCTTGCCTCTTGGTAAATCTCAGGTATGAAAAAATGTCGCAAGCCTTAGTAAACATTTCTTACTTCTAACTTCTCACTTCTGACTTCTGATAGCGCAACTATAATTTATCAACAATTTTTATAATGGAGGTAATAACATGACAGATGCTTATCCGCCGAATGAGGAAAACGTTCTGGAAGTGCGCGGACTTTCAAAGCAGTACAAAAAGGGCGTTTACGCAAGCGAAAAGGTGTCGTTTGACATACGCGCAGGCGAGGTGTTTGCGCTGATAGGTCCAAACGGCGCAGGCAAAACTACCACTATCAGAATGATAGCCACGCTTCTGAAAGCCACCGAGGGCGATGCTTTGGTAGCAGGGCACAGCATTCTCACCGAACCTGGCAAGGTCAGGGAGAACATAACCTATCTGCCGGACGAGGCAGGCGCTTACAAGTCGATGACGGGCATGAACTATCTGAAATTTATGGCAGGCATATTCGCGTCCGACAAACAGTCAGCCGATGAATACGTTAAACGCGCCGTTGATATGTGCGGTCTGGGCGACAGGCTTGGTGACAAGATAGGCAGTTACTCGCGAGGAATGATAAGAAAGCTGCTGCTATCCCGCGCGGTAATGTCGCACCCGAAGCTTGCGATACTTGACGAGCCCACGAGCGGTCTTGACATACTTAACGCGCTGGAGATAAGGCGCATGATAAGAGATCTTGCCGCTACATACAAAATGGGCTTTCTGCTGAGCTCTCACAATATGCTTGAAATTGAATTTGTAAGCGACAGGGTGGGCATTATAGCAAACGGTCATCTGCTAAATGTAGGCACACCTGCGGAGCTTAAAGCGCAGTACGGCGTTGACAACTTGGAAC
>CANRPG010000050.1 GCA_947632425.1 uncultured Clostridia bacterium
GCAGGAAATGCAGGGATTTTATATATCCTGCATTGAGGAGATAGCATGGCGCAGAGGCTTTATAACCACGCAGCAGCTGAAAGCTCTTGGCGAAGAACTGAAAATGACCGATTACGGCAAATATATTTTATCACTGGCGGAGGAAGAAATATGACAGTCATCGTGACCGGCGGCGCCGGATTTATAGGCAGTAATTTTATCTTTCATATGCTCAAAACATATCCCGACTACCGCATTATTTGTCTGGACAAGCTGACTTATGCAGGAAACCTTTCTACTCTCGAGCCTGTGATGAATGAGCCAAACTTCAGATTTGTAAAACTTGATATCTGCGACCGTGAAGGAGTTTACAAACTGTTTGAAGAAGAAAAGCCCGATATAGTGGTAAACTTCGCGGCGGAAAGCCATGTTGACAGGTCAATAGACAACCCCGAAGTCTTTTTGCAGACTAATATCTTGGGTACTCAGGTGCTTATGGATGCTTGTCGCAAGTATGGAATTACTCGTTATCATCAGGTATCTACAGATGAAGTTTATGGTGATCTTCCCCTTGACAGACCCGACTTGTTCTTTACCGAAGAAACGCCTATACATACCAGTTCTCCGTATTCCGCATCAAAAGCATCAGCCGATCTGCTTGTTATGGCGTATCACAGAACGTTTGACCTACCGGTTACTATAAGCCGCTGTTCTAACAACTATGGGCCTTATCACTTTCCTGAAAAGCTGATCCCTCTTATGATAGCAAACGCGCTTGCCGACAAGCCTCTGCCTGTTTACGGCAAGGGTGAGAATGTTCGTGACTGGCTGTATGTTGAAGACCACTGCCGTGCGATAGATCTGATCATACACAAAGGCAAAGTTGGCGAGGTATACAACGTAGGCGGTCACAATGAGATGAAGAACATAGACATTGTAAAGCTTATCTGCAAAGAGCTTGGCAAGCCGGAAAGCCTGATAACATACGTTGCCGACCGAAAGGGGCATGATATGCGGTATGCAATAGACCCGACTAAAATTCACAACGAACTCGGCTGGCTGCCTGAAACTAAATTTGCAGACGGCATAAAGAAAACTATTCAGTGGTACTTGGATAACAAAAAATGGTGGGAGACTATCATCTCCGGAGAGTATCGGGATTATTATGAGAAGATGTATGGCTGCAGGTGAAAAGATGAAAGTATTAGTAACAGGCGCAAACGGTCAGCTCGGCTGGGATATAATCTTAGAGCTTAAAAAGCGCGATCACGAACCTATAGCGACCGATATTTCAGACAGCTTTGAACAAAACTGCAAATACATACAACTTGACATCACGGAGGAAAAAGCAGTACACGAAGCAATAACAACGATAAGTCCAGATGCAGTAATTCACTGCGCGGCGTGGACAGCTGTTGACGCTGCTGAGGACGAAAAAAACAAGCCGAAAGTATACGCCATTAACGTATTGGGTACAAAATACATTGCACAGGCTTGCAAAGAAACCGACTGCAAGATGATATATGTATCTACAGACTATGTTTTCAGCGGCGAGGGCACAGAGCCTTGGAGTCCCGACTGCGAAGATTTTGCACCGCTGAATTACTATGGTGAAACAAAACTTCAAGGCGAATTTGCGGTAAGAAACACTCTTGAAAAGTATTACATAGTGCGCACCAGCTGGGTGTTTGGCAGCCACGGTAACAATTTTGTAAAAACGATGCTGAAGCTATCTGAAAAGTACAAAGAAATACGGGTTGTAAACGATCAGATAGGTACACCTACATACACACCCGACCTTGCAAGACTGCTTGCGGATATGGCAGAAACAGAAAGGTACGGCATATACCATGCATCTAACGAGGGCGGATACATAAGCTGGGCTGAGTTCGCTGAGGAGATATTCCGTCAGGCTGGCAAAGACACGAAAGTTATTCCTGTTACAACGGCGGAGTACGGGATTTCAAAAGCTAAAAGACCCCCAAATAGTAGAATGGAAAATAATAAATTATATAAATGTTTTGAAGAATTAAGTGACTGGAAACAAGCCATCAGTAGTTATATTAATACAGGTAATTATTCTACAAATATATAAGAATGTAGTTGCTTATGATCGGTGATTCTAGTTAAGTAGTTTGATTTACCCCCAAATACAGTTAATATTAGAAGTGGTGAATAAAATGTATATTGGCAGCATTAATGAAGAATTCTTTAACGATTTAATGGTTGGATTGTCGCAATTATCTCGCTACCTAAGAAAAACTCTTGGCAGTGACGAATATCATATAGGTCTTAGAACAAAAAAGCTTAATACTATTTTTCGGAGTGGGGTGTCTTCCGCAGTGTCTGAAATAAATAATATTATTTATTCCAGAATAATGCATAAAAGGCTTGAAAAAAAAGTCACTCATTTTAAGAGAGAGTCATCTGTTTTGGAAAAAGCCAATTATTTTTCTCAGGAGCGTATAGCGGTTTATACCTGTATTTTGGGGAAATATGATCCTATTTGCGAGCCAATGTGTCATCCTAATAATATTGATTATTATATTATTACAGACAATATGGTAGAAAATGATTCATCGTGGAAAAGAATCGATTTGGACAATTATAAGGACAGAATACAGAATCTTTCAAATGTTGAGAAGAACAGGTGGTTTAAAATGCATCCATCTGAGGTGTTTAATGATTATAAATACTCAATATATATTGATGGCAACATTATTCCAATCACTGACTTTACTGAATTTGTAAATAGACTTGGCAACTGTGGGATTGCTATGTTTTGGCATCGCTACAACAATTGTGTGTATCAAGAAGCGCTGTATAACAAATATTCTGTAAGGAAAACAAGTAATGATGCAATTGAAAAACATATTGAATATTTAAAGAGTAAAGGAATGCCGGAAAACTTTGGAATGACTACTTGTAACGTTATAGTAAGAGAACATAACAATCCTGTGTGCAAAAGAATAATGGATGATTGGTGGAATGAATTTATGAATCATTGCAAAAGAGACCAGATTTCATTTCCATATGTTGTTTGGAAAAATGGCATTAAAATGAGTGATATTGCGCTTCTTGGAGACGATGTATGGGATGCGGATCAGTTGCTGATAGTTAACCACAATACATATAAGGTTAAAGGGAATAAAGTTTGATAAGGACTCATTTTAAACACAAGCTCAGGGAAATAATATCCTTTTTCAGAATGATAAGTTATAAAATGCGAATCTTACTTTAATAAACAATAATCGCTATGGTGGAGTATTGTTATAAAATGTTCAGTATTAAATATTTATCACCTACAATTGTACTATGGTCTATTACATAATACTATATAAAGTTTATTTGCAATCTTGAGGTTTGTTTGAATCAACTCATAAGGATTATATTTATTGAGGAGCTAATAAAGGTGAAGCAGAATACGCTAGAAGCTTTAACAAATAAAAAATCGAATTTTTTTGATGTGAATGTTGATAAAATACAGGATGTTTTTTTATTGCTATATTTTTGTATTTGGAACACCTATACAAGTCTTACTCCGTTAAATTCAGTGTTAAGAAAAACTTCGTTTATATTATGTATTTTGTCAGCTTTTTTATCAATAACAAGAACAAAAACACTTGCGATAAATGGTTATATTAAATGGGTAACTTTATTTTTGCTATATAATTGTATGTCGCTTTTGTGGACTAGCTCATTTGAAGATTCATATATTTATATAAATGCAATTATTAAAATATTGATAATAAGTGTATGCATTTCCTTAAGAATTAAAACTGTTAACGATATAAACAAAATCATAAAGATATTTGTTTTTTCAGTGTTTTATATGTGCGTATGCTTGATAGTTATGTCACCTGCATCTGATTGGGGGACAAATCAAATCGGAAGCGTTTTAGGGTTATGGAAAAATACAGTAGGTATGGAGTCTTCAGTTGGAGCTGTTTTGGCTATATATTTAATAAGTATCAGCGAAAGTGTAAAAGAAAAAATATTTCACATCATAGAAAGCGTACTGCTTACTTTTATAACATTTTTTTCTGGATCGCGCAAAGCATTCGTGTTAATCATGGCAGCTTGTATCATAGTATTTTTGATAAATTCCGAAAAAAATTTGAACTATAAAAAAATAATACAAAGATTATTCATTGGTGTCACTTTGATTATGCTGGTCATAGCAGGTGTGTTATTAATTAATAAAAATAAGTTATTATATGACTTGGTGGGATTTAGATTATATGAGGCATACCAATCAATTACTAATCCTATGTATAAAGTAACAGATCCAAGCATTATAGAGAGAGAATTCTTCATAGGGCAAGCACAGCAATTGTTTATGGAGCATCCTATATTTGGATATGGAGCAAACACATTTTTAACCTATATGAGACAAATAGGATATTCACATATTGCCTATTCGCATAATAATTTTTGGGAACTATTGTCAACTCTTGGTATAGTAGGTTTTTCAATTTATTATTTTATGCAGGTGTATCTATTGATTCGTTTATACCCCAAAAAATATGAAGAAAAAGAAATGAAAAAACTGGTTGCGTTTTTATGGGTATTGAATCTTTTTATACTCATATTGGGATATTGGTTTGTATACAGCTATAATCAGTTTTACTATTTGATTTTAATTATTAGTTTTAAGTGCAATCGTCAAAATGGAAAAACTATTTTATTAAGATTCTAGCAATCTTACCTTTAACATATATTAGCAAGGATAAATAATTCAATTATAGCTAAGATGCTTATTTTTGCTTTATGTTTTTCTTATGTTTTTCTTAAAAGTTAAATGTTAGAAATAAGTAAGCTAGTTTTAAATGAAAGGAAAGATAGAATGTCAGCAAAAATGATTGCTAAGTGTTTTCGATATTTAAAAGATAGACGCTATAGGTTTAACGTAAACAGTTTTCACGGCTTTTATCATAATATGCCTGACGATGTTTATTTGAGAAAGCTTTTTGAATCAAGACTTGGGGAAAAACTGCATCTAGAGGATCCAATAACATTCAACGAAAAACTCCAATGGCTTAAGCTTTATGACCGCAATCCTGAATATACAACAATGGTAGACAAGTATGCCGCGAAAAAGTGGGTAGCTGATCGTATAGGAGAGGAATACATAATTCCTACACTTGGAGTCTGGAAGCATTTTGACGATATAGATTTCGATACTCTGCCAAATCAATTTGTACTGAAATGCACCCATGATTCCGGCGGCTTGGTGATAGTAAAAGACAAAAGTAAATTAGATAAGAGATCTGCAAAGAAAAAATTAGAAAAAAGCCTTAAGCGAAACTTTTATTGGGTTGGCAGAGAGTGGCCATACAAAAATGTTCCGCCGCGTATTATTGCTGAAAAATACATGACTGATGAATCGGGTATAGAACTTAAGGACTATAAAATATTCAATTTTAACGGTGAGCCCAAACTTATTCAGGTCGATTATGACCGTTTTGTTGAACATAAGCGCAATCTTTATACCACCGATTGGCAATATATAGAGGCCGCGATAAATTATCCTACAGATCCGAATCACCAAATTAACCGCCCGAAGCAGCTTGAAAAAATGCTTGATCTTGCGCGAAAGCTATCAGATGGAATTCCACACGTCAGGACAGATTTTTATTGCATTGATGATAGAATTTACTTTGGAGAATTGACATTTTATCATGCATCCGGTTTTGCCTGGTTTAAGCCTGAAAGTTTCAACCAAGAAATGGGCGAATGGCTGAAATTACCTCGGGGGGGTACATACTAATAGGTGATTTCGCGGTGTTTGTTCTTAAAGAGGAGCAGACTGTCATAAATGAAGAACTAAAAGATTATAAATTCTATTGCTTTAATGGGCAGCCAAAATATTGTCAGGTGATTTCCGACCGTAGTAAAATCGAAACAATAGACTTTTACGATATGGATTGGAAACATCAGGAATTTACTGGGCTTGCTTTTCCACATAAGCCTTATAGTAAGTGTGTAATTCCAAAGCCCGTCACATTTGAAAACATGAAAGGATTGGCTACTGTTATGTCAAAGGAAATACCGTTTCTCCGTGTGGATTTTTACGAAGTAAACGGAAAAATGTATTTTGGCGAGTTGACATTCTACCCAGCCTCAGGATTTGGAGAATTTGAGCCGGGTATCTGGAATGAAAAACTTGGACAAATGCTTAAACTTCCGGAAAAAAGAAAGTGATTCTATGGCAAAAAGTAAAACCAAAAAAGCTTATTACAATATGCTTGCATCGGGAACATTTGAAGTCATAACACTAATATGCGGGCTTATTTTGCCGCGATTTATTTTGGGCGCATTCGGTTCTGCAAACAACGGTCTTGTTTCTTCCATTTCACAATTCTTGAGTTATATTTCTCTTCTTACATTAGGCATTGCCGGACCAACTCGGGTAGCTTTATATAAATCTCTCAGTAAAAATGATATGCGCGAAACAAGTGCCATTCTGAAAGCAAATCAACGATTTTATCGTAAAATTGCCGTTGCATTTGTCGTTTATATGTACATTCTCGCTGCCGTATTTCCGTTCATAGTTAAAAGTAATCTTAAATGGATAGAAATTTCACTACTTGTAATTGTGATCGGAATAGGTTCATTGGCTGAGTATTGCTTTGGGGTTACTTATGCAAGCTTACTTGATGCAGATCAATCAGCGTACATTTATACGATTATTAAAATCGTTTGCAAAATCTTAAACACCATTACCGCAGTAGTTTTAATTTGCGCAGGTTCATCTTTACTCGTCGTCAAATTCGGAAGTGCTATTTTCTATGTTTTGCAACCGTTGACATTGACGGCTATTGTCAGAAAAAAATATGACTTGCCGAAATCAGTAAAGGCTGATAACAGAGTAATAAAACAGAGAGGCGATGCCGCAGCATCTTCTATAGCCAATATCATTCATGACAAAACTGACATAGTTGTTCTTACTTTATTTGCAAGCACTTTAGCAGTATCTGTTTACTCTGTTTATATGCTTGTTATGAATGGACTTGTTTCAATAATGAGAGTTTTTACAAGTACTTTGGAAGCACCATTCGGAATATTATGGGCAAAAGGCGATATAGATAGCTTAAGAAGAAATATGCGAACATATGAATTTCTGGTTTATTCTTTTACAGCTATAGTTTTTTCATGTACGGGAATTCTTGTCATGCCATTTGTTTCTTTATATACAGATGTTGTTTCGGATACAAATTATATCGTCCCTGCTTTTGCTGTTTTATCAACTATAGCAACAGCGGTATTTTGTATAAGGCAGCCTTATCTTACAATGGTTCAGGCGGCAGGAAAATACAAAGAAATGAAAATAGGTAATTTTATCGAAGCGGGATTGAATATAGGATTGTCTTTAGCTTTGGTATACAAATTCGGCTTGGTTGGAGTAACTATCGGAACGCTTGCAGCTAACTTGTTCAGGACAGTATTATATGCCGCTTATATGTCCAAATGTCTGATACAAAGAAGTTATTTGACTGTCATTCTTAGAACAGTATGGTTGATATGCAACTGTGCTATTATTGTTGGGATATATTTTGTTTTTCCCGGAATGGTCAGCTACAGTACATGGTCAGAATGGATCATATCCGGCGGAAAATGTGTTGCTCTTTCAATGGTAGTAACGCTGGGAATGGCGTTTGTATTCTATAGATCAGATTTGATTCAGGCAATAAAAGTTATTAAACGTATGATTTTTAAATAAAGGGTGAATATGAAATGACAATTCAGGAATTTAAGGAAGAGGTATTATCCAGCAAAATAGCACCTGATAACTTTGAACAAATATATGACAAATTTGTTCAATATCAAGAATTAGCACTAAAGACATTAAAAGAAGTGCATCGACTTTGTGAAAAAAACGGTATCAGATACCAGCTTGCTTATGGTTCACTTTTAGGCGCTATCCGTGATGGCGGACAGATCCCGTGGGATTATGATGTCGATATTGTTATCCCGTATGAAGATAAAAGCAAGATGGTAAAAGCATTAAGGGAGAACCTGAGCAATGAATTTTATGCCTGGTGTCCGGAAATAGACGAAAGATGTGGTCATACGCTTATGAGAATTACGCCGGTTGGATATAATTCTAATGCTATTCATGTAGATGTTTTTTATGTAATAGGCGTGCCAGATGATCCGATCGAACGAAAAAAATTTACCGCACCAATAGGAAAATTATATCACACAAGGACAGTAAAGAAGCATCGTTTATTTTCGGAAAGCAACGGAAGCTTGAAAAGATTTTTAGGATTGCTGAAAGAAAAACTCGCATATTGCTTTATAAATTGTAAACACGCCGAAAATGAATATAACGATAGATGCGGTAAGTATAAGTTGGATAAATCAAAATATTGTATTTCGGCAAATAATTATGCTGATAAGCATACTTTTATTACAGATCATCTGTGGGACACACATCTTGTGGAATTATCGTCAGGAACATTTCAAATCACTAAATATTATGATGAAATTTTAACAGCAATTTATGGTGATTATTTGACAGTTCCTCCATTGAATAAGAGAATACAAGAAGTATTGTCATCGTTTCAGCATTGAGTTTTACTGCCATACAAAGGAGTATTAATGGATAGTTATAATGATTAACTTTATAGCAGGGACTGTCATGTGAAGCGATGGGATTCGCGCAATCGCGAAAAACAGGTTTTATTTTTTCTCACGCTTAAATTTCCTGATGACATTATCCATTTTACCTTATTAGCTATTTTGGGAATAATTTGACAACGTGCCTACTTATAAAAAATGGAGGAGTTTTTTTATGACCTTGATCACCGGCGCAACCGGTTTTATTGCTTTCTATCTCTGCAAGCGTTTGCTTACAGAAAATTCAGATACAACGATCATCGGCATCGATAACATGAACGATTACTATGATGTGCATCTGAAAGAATATCGCCTGTCAGAGTTGCAGAAATACAGCAATTTCACATTTATAAAAGGCGATATTTCAGATAAGCAGCTCATCATGTCATTGTTTGAAAAGTATCATTTTGATACGGTCGTAAACCTCGCCGCGCAGGCTGGTGTTCGCTATTCTATTGAAGATCCCGATGCCTACATAAATTCAAATATCATCGGTTTCTACAATATTCTGGAGGCCTGCCGCCATTATCCTGTGGAGAATCTTGTGTATGCTTCATCTTCATCTGTTTACGGCGGCAACAAAAAAGTGCCGTTCAGCACTGAAGATAAAGTGGACAACCCTGTTTCGCTGTATGCTGCAACCAAGAAAAGCAATGAACTTATGGCACATTGCTATAGTAAATTATACAATATTCCCACCACGGGGCTTAGATTTTTCACGGTCTACGGCCCGGCAGGGCGACCCGATATGGCGTATTTTGGCTTTACGGACAAGCTTGTCAAAGGTGAAACGATAAAGATATTCAATTACGGCAACTGCAAGCGTGATTTTACCTATGTAGACGATATTGTTGAGGGAATAATCCGTGTTATGCAAAAGCCTCCGGAAAAGAAAAACGGCGAAGACGGTCTGCCTGTACCACCGTATGCCCTTTACAATATAGGCGGAGGAACGCCCGAAAATCTGATGGATTTTGTAAATATTCTTTCGGAAGAGCTTATCCGTGCAAAGGTTCTGCCAGGCGATTTTGACATAAAGCAGCACATGGAACTTGTTCCCATGCAGCCTGGAGATGTACCGATAACTTATGCAGATTCATCGGCATTAGAGCGTGATCTTGGTTTTACTCCGAAAATAAAGCTGCGCGAGGGTCTGAGAAAATTTGCTCAGTGGTACAAAGAGTATTATAAAACATAAACAAAAGAAAGAGGAAGTAAAATGAAGATAGCAGTCGCAGGCACAGGCTATGTAGGATTGTCGATAGCAACGCTTCTGGCACAGCACAATGAAGTTATTGCAGTGGATATAATCCCCGAAAAGGTTGAGCTTATCAACAAAAAGAAATCGCCCATTCAGGACGAGTACATAGAAAAATATCTGGCTGAGAAAGAACTTGATCTGACTGCAACGCTTGATGCAGAATCTGCATATAAGAATGCTGATTTTGTTGTAATTGCCGCGCCTACAAACTACGACAGCAAGAAAAACTTCTTTGATACAAGCGCTGTTGAAGCTGTTATTTCGCTTGTGATGAAGTATAATCCGAATGCGATCATGGTCATAAAGTCAACGATCCCCGTGGGATATACCGAAAGCGTTCGCAAAAAATTCAATACAAATAACATAATTTTTTCTCCCGAATTTCTGCGTGAATCAAAAGCGCTCTATGACAATCTTTATCCAAGCAGAATTATTGTGGGAACGGACATGAACGACGAACGCCTTGTAAAGGCTGCACATCAGTTTGCAACGCTTTTGCAGGATGGTGCGATAAAAGAAAATATTGACACGCTTTTTATGGGATCTACCGAGGCGGAAGCAGTAAAGCTTTTTGCTAATACATATCTCGCATTGCGTGTTTCATATTTCAACGAGCTTGACACATATGCCGAGTTAAAAGGTCTTGACACGCAGCAAATAATAAACGGCGTATGCCTTGACCCGAGGATAGGCAGTCACTATAACAATCCGAGTTTTGGTTACGGCGGCTATTGCTTGCCTAAAGATACAAAACAACTGCTTGCAAATTACGAAGATGTTCCTGAAAATCTTATCGAGGCAATTGTGGAAAGCAACCGCACCAGAAAAGATTTTATTGCCGACCGTGTGTTACAGATCGCAGGCTACTATGATGCAAATGCACAGTATGATAAGAGCAAAGAAAAAGAAATCACAATCGGCGTATACCGCCTTACGATGAAATCCAACAGCGATAATTTCCGTCAAAGCAGTATACAGGGCGTTATGAAGCGGATCAAGGCAAAGGGTGCGACAGTCATAATTTACGAGCCGACACTTAATGACGGCGACACGTTCTTCGGCAGCCTTGTTGTGAACGATCTTGAAAAATTCAAGAAGGCATCTGACGCTATTATTGCAAACAGGTATGATAGCTGCCTTGATGATGTCGCTGATAAGGTTTATACCAGGGATATTTTTAAGAGGGATTGACAAAGCGATAATATAATGTATTATATTATTTATACTGCTTTACTTCAACCCCTTGACAACCGTCCTTTAATATGTTAAAATAATAAAAGACCGAAAAAGGTCGAATTTTGCGTTTAAGGGGGGC
>CANRPG010000051.1 GCA_947632425.1 uncultured Clostridia bacterium
GTGGACGGACTTGAACCCCCGACCTGCTGATTACAAATCAGCTGCTCTACCGACTGAGCTACACCAGCATTACAGCTAACAAGCCGCATCAAATCAGCCTCCGCTTTAAACAAGCAAGGTATATTATAACACATTCAAGGCGACTTGTCAAGCACTTTTTTCAAAAATTTCTTGTCCTGCGCGAATTTTATTCCGTGTCCGTCGGTCTGTACAGATTATTATACATTCCGTGGCTCTTACTTTCGCTGATATTTCCCTCCTGAACAGATGCTGTCAAATCTTCGCAGGCATATATTTTTGCATCTATATTGTCTATATAATGCAATGCATAGGCCTCTGCAAAAGCAGGACCTTTTACCGCGCCCCACTCTGCCAAACCGTGGTGAGAAAGTATCATATGCGTGAGCATCATTATCTTTTCCTTATTATAATCGCCGTTTTGCGAACGTTCCTTTATCAGCGATGCACCCATATACAAATGTCCGAACAGCACCCCGTGCTTGGTATACTCCGCGCTGCCCAAAGGCGAAGTTTTATACTCCCATATTTTGCCTATATCATGCAGAGCCGTGCCGCAAAGCAACAATTCTCTGTCAAGGCAGGTATACACCGCGCACAGCGCATCGGCTGCCAGCATCATTCTGTATGTATGATACAACAGCCCTCCGCGCATATTATGGTGCATAAACACCGAAGCCGACGACGTTTTAAAACGCGCTTCGTTATCGCCTATTATCTCCAGCGCAAGGCAGGCAAGCGGCGTAAACTCGCCTTCTGTCTTTGTGCTTTCCAGAAGCTCGCACACCTTGCTATACATTTCATCTATATCAACGGGCGGCTTTTTTACAAGGTCTTCCGCTGCCACACCGCAGTTGTCATTCCATACGTCTGTTACCTTATAGCTGACACTGCCGTTAAATGTTTCCTTAGCAACTTTCACCTTCACTACCATGTCTACTCTGTATCCCGACTTTCTGAAACCCTCGGCGGAGTCGTTGAACTTTTTTGCCTGTATCTCGCTCTCGCCGTCAGAAATACCTAAAATTACATACGGGTCGTCATGTTTGGTCTTAGCCTCGCTTATCGAAGTTATCAGCACGGGTCTGATTATTTCGCTTTTCATTTCCTGTTTTGAAAATTTTGTATATGTATCTTCCATAGCAATACCTCTTTCTAAAAAATAATACTGTATTTATTATAACACTTTTTTCAGAATTTGTAAAGTGAAAATCATCATCTGTTTCAGGCTGAAATTCGACATATTATACAAAAACGTGTAATATATTTTGTACATATCTCCAAATTTGAATTTCCTTGTAACATTTCCCCTTTTTGAGGTGTACTTATTAGTGAAAGCATTTTTACATCTCAAAAGGGGGATTATGCCTTTTTGAGGGAAAAATTTAAGGAGGTTTTTAAAATGAAAAGAAATCAGAAAAAAGTTTTGGCAATTGCGGCGTGTGCTGCGGTTGCGGCAGGAATAGGGGTATCGCTGGCGTTTATATTCAAAAGCGGCAATGGCGGCGGCAATACCCTGTCCGAAAGTTCATCTGTCAGCATTGAAGAAAATTCTTCTGCTGACAGCATTACCGACAATGGTGTTGACACCACTCTGACGCTTTCGGAAACCTTTGAAATAAAAGGCGGCTTACGAATGATGAATATGTTCATAAACGGCACCAATCCCACCGCCGAAGCCGAGCCGCAGGATCTCAGCAAAGGCATAGAGCTTACCCTTGATATCGCATTTAATGCCGAGGTCGCTTCAGGCGCAAAGCCGCAGACCACAAACGCCGCGGTGTATGTTTTCTGCAACGGGTATATCATTCCTCATAGCAAAAGCGAAAGCGATGAGCCGTCAGAAAAAACTGTCTATGAACTTGAGACCGGCGGCGCACCCGGGCAGATAAACATTTCCACACGGCTGCCAATATATATACCGCCCGTTTCGGTAGGCAGCACGGAAGATTCACTGCTTTGGGTATATGTAGATTTCTTTCCCGATTACCTGCCGTCAAAAGAAGCGACACAGTCCGATGAGCCAAACACAGCCATAATGTGGGATCTTCCTGTATGCTCATCGGGAGAGCCAACACTGCCTGTATCGGTAACCGAGGCAGACAAGAGCAGTTTCCTGCAAGAAATTCCGACACTTGAAGGGTTCTGGGGTGCTGCTCTGAGAGATTTTGAGTATGAAATATATGCCGATGCAGGAGTTATAAGCGGCGAAGATTCTTATAGCATCGTTACATATTATGCAGGTGGGCATGAATGCTATTTTATAGCCATGTGCGACGGCGAACCGTGTGATGCTTTCGGCGGCAGCAAGTTTCTTAAAACCGTCGGCGATGAAAATGCGCAAGTTGTGAAAACGCCTTTGGATACTTCGTATATGAAAGGCGGCGAAGCGCACTGTTATAAGGTCATAGCCCTGCCTACAGAATTTGACGACAAAGTAACAGGGCAGAAAGCTATGATGTCCGCAATAGGAAATGACCGCAGAATAAGCAACAATGCCGCCGACCGCATAAACGCACAGTAAACCGTATAACGCGAAATGGAGCGATGACCATGAAAAAGACAATTTGTATTTTATCAGCCGCAGCGCTTTCATTAAGCCTGCTTGCTTCCTGCAAGAGCGGCGAGACCTACATTTCGGTAGATGATGATTATTCCGTGCTCGACAGTTCTCTTGCCGAGCAGATGCAGCAGGAGGCAGTACCGCTGAATACGAAAATATCCGACTATTCCTACGACAAGAAATATGAAATGGCAGCCTGCCCGTTTACGTTCGACGACAAATATATGTACTGCCTTGTACCTATAGGTTTTGTTGGCGACCAGATAGACGATCAGCGCTTTCAGAGATACAAGGTAGACCTGCAAACAGGCGAAACAAAGCCTATGTGTGATGTTCCCGGCTGCACGCATGATGTTAATACATTCCCGAACTGCATAAATAACAGTTTGGGTAATGTGCAGGGCTTTACCGCCGTGGGAAATGTTTTCTGGTGTCTTGACAGCGACGACGACGGAAGAAGCTATAACATCATAGCACAGAGAACTTCGGACGGCAAGGACAGGCTGTTTGAAAATACCACCTTCTGCACCGAATTTGAGGAAGAATTTCACAGACTAACTCCGCGTGAAAAGTACTCTATAAGCGATTTCTTCGTGCGTGATGATCTTATCTATGTTGTTGGCGAAAGCTATGTCTACAGAATTGACCGCAGCACTATGAAAGCCCGTGATCTGATAGACGTGTGCGATTCAAGAATAACAGGCGGTATGCTTTACGGCGAAAAGATGTATCTTTCCGATGATGTCGGCGAAGTTTTTGTTGCAGACTTTGAAAGCGGCAAAGCACAAAAAATAGCCGACAAGAAGTATTCTCCGCGCGTGTATGATGATGTACTCTATCTGTACGACGGTGAAAACAAAGCCATATGCAAAGCAGAACTTGACGGCAGCAATATCACGCCGATCATAGAAAACTGTCAGGATAAAATGTTTGTAAAGGGCGGAAAGATGTTTTATCTCAAAGACGACACAAACTCATCGCTTATATCATACGATCTAGAAAGCGGCAAAGAAACAGTCATATACGATCAGTGGAACAGCGGTTTGTTTATAGGCACGGCAGACCATATCGACCGCATTTTCGCCTTGGGCACCGACAGCAGCGGCAACAGCGTTTTCGTATCTGTAAGAGCCGACGGCAGCGATTTGTGGTCAAACACGCTCAACGGCTTCGATAACGCAGGATAGGAGGGGCAAAAATGATACACAGTGAAATAAAACGGATACTGCGCAGCAAGGTGTTCATTATACTTACCTTGCTTGCAATAGCGTATTTTGCCTATCTTACAGTCAGCGCATACAGAATAAATTATGATAGTATAAAAAGCAGTCAAAAGCAGGCAAACGCCGTCAACGAATACCTCGCGCAGGTAACAAAAGACGCCCCTGCTGCCGACCAAAGCGCCCTGTTTGAAAGCCTTCGGCAAAAATATGCCGATGCCATGACCGAATTGAATACATATTCGGAAACAGACAAGGGAGAACCGACTTACGACGACTACGGAAATATCATTATGAGCGCAGAAGAAAGGGCTTTGTCTGATAAGTATTTTATGGCGCAGTCCGCATATCTGACAGTAAAGTATAAATTCTTTGATTATGTGCAGCTGACCGAAAACACGGTCAAAAACGCCCTGGAGCTCGTGCACGATACCTCGCAGGATACCTACACATTGCGGCTGAACAAAAAGGCGGTAGATAAATACAACAGGCAGAAAGAATTTGCGCTTATCGACAGCACGCCCGCATCGGTGTGGCATAAGATGTATACGGCATATTATATGTACTTTTATATAGTACTGGCGTTTGCGTTCGTTATCCTCGCTGCCGATGTCTTCTGCGCCGAGAACACACATTCGCTCGAAGCCATGGTCTATACCTCAAAATACGGGCGGCAAAGGCTGTTCTGCGCAAAACTATGCTCGCTTTTGTTCCTTGCGGCAGTGTTCATGCTCGTTCTTACCGCCGCAGATGTCATTTCGGCTTACTGCATAATGGGCGGCAGACTGCTGCTCCAGCCGGTGCAGTCGCTCGAAATTTACCAAAGCAGCGCGGCAAACATAAGCTTTCTGTCGCTGATAATAATTAGCGGTCTGGCAAGGCTTTTAATGCTCGTCTTTGTGATAAGCATAGCCGCCGCAGTTTCGCAGATCTCAAGAAAAGTTTTCATATCGCTTGTTGCAGACTGTTTGCTGCTGTTTGTGATGTTCGCATTCTATGTGTATTCTTCGGGGTATATGGCGCTCAGCGATACAACACACTCCGAAGCATTCGACAGCGGCAGGTTCAATATGTTTGAAAAGCTGCGAGCGTTTTTGCCCACCTGCCTCACACAGCCTTATGTATACTTTCAAAGGTTTGACTACATAAACCTTGCGAATTACCCGTTTTTAAGGCTGACCACTTGTGTTATAGTCACCACTGCCGCAACTATATTACTGCTGCTTTTCGCATATTTCAGATTCGGCAATGTTCCCGGTATTTTTTCGGGTACAAATAAAATTGAGCGTATCAATAAGAAAAGCACCTGTTAGAAAAGAGGTGCTTTCAGAACTGCGTATCTTTTGCGTGCGGCATACTCTCATGAGCTTCGATCCTTTCTGCACGCATTGCTTTTTCATCATAATCATTTTTAAGAATGCCTGTAAGTGAATCGGTAAGGAAAGAAACACTTGATTTACGGGAAATAAGTCTGGCAACTTCTTTTCCGTTTTTTAGAATAATCACTTCTTCACCTGCTTGGACAGCTTTCAGATAATAGCCAAAATTATTCTGCACATCTGTGGCTGTTGCAGTTATCATAAGATCACCCCCCGTATTTTACCTGATGTTATTATACTATATTTTAGCTAAAACGTCAAATAAAAATTGCGAAATAAATTTTTGTATACTATTTACAAAAACCTGCTGTAATTTTGTACAAACCTACAAATTATAAATTTTTTCAAATTTCGTGTAACATTTTGTTTGTATCTTGTGTACTTATTTATAGAAACTTAAATTCCGACTAAAATCGGGATAAAAGCTATTCATAAATTTCCGGTATTTTGCCGGGAAGAAATTTAAAAATCAAAAAGGAGCGAATCACAATGAAAAGAACATTAAACATTATTCTCGCCGCCGCTATGAGTATGGCATTATTCAGCGGCTGCAACGACAAAAACGTCAGCAAGTACATACCTGACGGCAGCACCGCCGACAGCACTACCAACAGCGCCGTCGACACCAACAGCAGCACAGGCGGCACACCCACAAAAACGACCGAAGCGCTTGATACAGTCGTTACCGATTACAAGTACGACTTTTGGAGCAATGATTACGACCTCAATATCATAACCGATAAGTATGTCTATTATGATGATGTATTAACTGCGGACGGTACAGGCAGTCACTTTTGTCAGGACTACAAAATAGACCTGCAAAGCGGAGAAATGACACCTCTTTGCAATTTACCCGGGTGCGATCATGGGTACACTGCCACGGACTGCGAATCATTCATACCAAGGGCTGCAATAGGCGATAAATACTATGACCTCAAGCGCACGGAAATATTTACGTCCAACAAAATAATTGACGAGAGCGGCAATGTGGTTTTTGAAAACAAGTTTGCTTCAGATATTGCTCTGAAATACGCTGAGCAGCGAATGGAGGAGTACGACAGCGAAAGAAAAAAGTATGATGAAGATGATGTGAAGTATAGCATACATAGTATTCTGGCAGATGAAAAGAACTTGTATATAGTGGGATATAATTACATATACGCATATGATGTTGAGACCAAGCAGACCACCGAGCCGATGATAATAGACGAAGATTTCTGGTGCGATATACTGGGAACTGATATGGAGAATAAAAGGGTATATTTTCAAAACGAGGTATTTGAAGTATTCATAGCAGACCTTGCAAATCAAACTGTCACCAAGGTTTATGACGGCAGGGTAGATGATCTTAAATTTTATAATGGTAAGATGTATTACTCACGCATTTTACCATATGACATCGAAGACCCGAACTCTCACGCTGTTGCGCAGATATTTGAGGCAGACCCCGACTTTAAAAATGAAAAAATGCTTATAGACGATTGCGCAAATGTCTTTAACATAAAGGACGATAAGATATTTTACTTTGATCCGTATAACGGCGAAGAGAATCAACAAACAATGCTGTACAGCTATGATATGAAAACAGGCGAAAGCAAAGAACTCTTTACAGTAGATAATTTAGTAAGGATAATTACTGCGCCGCATATAGACAGAATATTTCTCGAGGGTATACATAACGAAGATAACGGTATATCTACTTCTCAGAACACTATCATCGTATCTTTAAGACCCGACGGCAGTGATGTGTGGACAAACGAGATCAAAAACCAGGAAACACTGTATTGACAGAATATCAAGGAGGACATTATGTACGGAATAGAACTTAAAAGAATACTGAGAAGCAAGGTGTTTATAATTCTTGCGCTACTCACGGTCGTATACTTTGCGTTTGTAATGAAGTGGTATTTCCGCGATTTCGGGGAATATATAAAGAGCGAAAAAACCAGCGCCGACAAGGTCAATGCTTGCATACAGCAGTATGTAGATAAGTCGCAAAACGGTGATATTGAAGAAGTCTGCGATCTTATAAAGGAAGATGCCGAAAGGCTGCGCCAAGAAAGTATGCAGTCCGGCGCAGACGTTCCCGACGGCGAGAAGAACGAGGAGTACTTTGAGCTGATGAACCAGTATTTATACCTCAGCTCCTGCCTTGATACTATCAACTATCAGTATAAAAGGTATCCGCAGCTTGTGTATACCACTCTTGATAAAGCATATGGTGTAATCGACGACCCGCAGGCAAGCGAGTATAACATTAGGCTGAGCAACAAGGCGATAGAGCATTACAACGTCTATAAAGATTTCTCACTTGTCGATACCACGCCCATTTCATCATGGAACTCTCACGAGAAGGTGAAATATGAATACTTCTATCTGATACTTTCGTTTGTGTTTGTAATACTCGCCGCAGATGTGTTCTGCGCAGAGCGCACCCTGAACCTTGAGGGCATGGTCTACACCGCAAAATACGGCAGAAAAAGGCTGTTTGTTTCAAAGCTGCTCTCGCTTCTCACCATAGCATTTGCAGCCGTGGCGCTCTTAACAGCATCAGATATAATACTGGCGCATTACTGCATGGGTGATCTTCTCTTTGAACCTATACAAATAATAGAATCATACAAAAGCTGCGTTTTCAACATAAACATTTTGCAGTTTATAATACTCAGCAACAGTATGCGGCTATTGCTGCTTGTGTTTGTAATAAGTATCGCGGCAGCCGTTTCGCAGCTTTCGGGCAAAGTGTTCTTCGCACTGATGTTCTCAGCCATACTGCTTGCAGCATTGACAGCGCTTTTCGTGTACTCCTCTCACTACGAAGTAGACGAAATAATAAACATGGAGACTATGGAATTCAGGCATATCTTCTATAAAGAAAGGCTTGACCTGTTCACAAAGCTGCGTGCATTCCTGCCGATTTGCCTCTCTCAGCCGCACGATTTCTTTGAAAAGTTTGACTATATCAACGTCGCGAACTTTCCGTTTTTAAGGCTGACTACCTGTGTAATAGTTACCGCCGCGGCAACCGTATTACTGCTGCTTTTCGCATATTTCAGATTCGGCAATGTTTTCGCTGTTTCACTGAAGAGAAAAGCCCCTAAGATAAAAGCAGCCGCCGCAGCCGCGTAAAGTGAAATACAGAGATAAATTATAGGAGGAAAGAAACATGAAAAAAGCATTATCTCTTTTATTGTCATTAACACTTGCGCTCGGCATGACCGCCTGCCAAAGCAAGGAGAAAGAGACCTACTTTGAAGAAAACTCTGCAGGCGAGATAGTTGACAGCGCCCTTTTGGAAAAGATCGAGCAGGAGGCAGAGCCGCTGAACACAAAGGTCGGAAATTACAAACAGCATACAAGAGACGGCTTTCGCGGTGATGGCACTACAATAAGCGACAAGTATCTGTACATTTTTCACCATATGGGCGATATGGGGTACATAAAAGTGGACTTGCAGACCGGAGAAGCTATACCGCTGTGTGAAGTTGCAGGCTGCACGCATGATCCAAATCTTTTCCCCGATTGTATAAACAACAACTACCGACCCAATTCTACTGCTGTCGGCGATGCGATATGGCATACCGAAGATAATAAACTGCTTCAGACCAAAGACGGCGAAACAAAGGTGCTGTATGAAAACAGCTACTGCAACGAAATAGAAGAGAACAACTACAAAGATTTTCCAAAAGAAAAGTATACGATTTTTGATATGACGATAGATGATAACTATGCCTATCTGTTCGGCGGTTCATATGTTATACTGCTGGACAAAAACACTATGCAAGCCGTAAAAATTATCGATCTTACAGAAGATTCAATGCTTCTCTCCACTAACATTTATAAGGGAAAGATATACTTCAACACCGATCTGCACGAGCTGTATGTTGCAGATATTGAAAGCGGCGAGGTCACAAAGCTGGGAGATAAGGTAAACGACGTTTCGGTGCAGGACGACACGCTGTACTATATGGTAAAAGAGGGCGGCGGTCTTGAGATCTTTTCTGCCGACCTTGACTTCAAAAACAGCAAAAAGATAGCCTCGGGGTTTTATCTCAACCATTCTGTTGTAAGCGAAGGAAAGTTATACTATATCCCCACAGACAACGAAGGCATTATAATGTGCCATGATATTGCAAGCGGCGAAGAAACTCTGTTTTACGAGTGCAAAGCCCCGATATTCATCATCGGCTGTGCCGACTTTATAGACAGAATATTCTTCTGCACCGACAGCGCAATAGACCGGGAAACATACGAGCCGTACAGTCTTTTGATATCCATGCGCACTGACGGCAGCGACCTTTGGGTAAGGCGCTTTGACGGCGAAACGTGGAAGAATTAAGGCTTGACTTTGGATATTCGTTATGATATAATTTTTTTGTCGATATTTATCAAAACACTAACTGCTCAAACCCACAGCAGCATATTTAACGTGCTGCCGGCTATACTGACAAAAATCAAGGAGGAGTGCAGATGATCACTTTTATAATCGGCTTACTGCTGCTTATTATAGGCGGTACGGTTTACGGCGCAGTTTGCCAGCGAATATTCAGACCCGATGACAGAGAAACTCCGGCTGTAAGGCTGAACGACGGCGTTGATTACGTTCCGATGAACAAATGGAAGAACAGCCTTATACAGCTTTTGAATATAGCAGGGACAGGCCCTATTCTCGGGCCTATACAGGGTATTCTTTTCGGACCGGTTGCATTTATAACAATACCGATAGGATGTGTTATCGGCGGAGCTTTCCATGACTATATGTGCGGAATGATCTCGCTAAGGAACGACGGTTCACAGATGCCTTCACTTATACGAAAGTATATAGGCAAACATATGTATTTTATATACAATGTTTTCGTCTGCCTTTTAATGCTGCTTGTCGGCGCTGTTTTCATATACACACCCGGCGATCTGTTCGTTACCCAGATATTAAAGGCAGACAACGGCATTTCAAGCCCTGTGATATGGATAGTCTACGGCGCTATTTTTGTTTATTATATTGTCGCTACACTTTTCCCCATTGACAAGATCATAGGCAGAGTTTATCCTATTTTCGGCGGTATTCTTATTTTGTCAGCAATAGGCGTATTTATAGGTCTGTTTGTAAACGGCTATCCGCTTGACGAGATCTGGAATGTCGGCGTTTCGGGCGTGCACCCAAAAGGACTTCATTTTATGCCGATATTCTTTGTGACAGTTGCCTGCGGAATAGTTTCGGGCTTTCACTCCACACAGTCAACCCTTATCTCGCGCACTATGACACATGAAAAAGAGGGTCGCATGACATTCTACAACATGATGCTTCTAGAGGGATTTATAGCCATGATCTGGGCTGCTGCAACCATGGGGGTCATAAACCTCGGTCTTGCAGATGCCAATACGCCTGCTACAAATGTTGTCGGCATCATCGCCACTAATTTGCTGGGCTCCATAGGAGGGATAATCGCGATCGCCGGAGTTATAATACTGCCTATCACATCGGGAGATACGGCGCTGAGGTCGCTCCGTCTTATGACCGCAGATGCGCTGCATATTGATCAGTCTAAAAAGCGCAACAGGCTGCTGGTATCATTAGTGATATTTTTGGTAGTTGCCGCCCTGCTGGTATTTTCAAAAATGAACGCCGACGGCTTCAATATACTGTGGCGGTATTTTGCATGGGCAAATCAGACTATTGCAGTATTTGCGTTTGCCATGATAGCAATTTATATGATAAAGCACAAACAGCCGTTTCTTTTGTCGCTTATCCCGGGAATGTTTTATATGTTCGTTATATCGAGCTTTATACTGAATGCCGAGATCGGATTTGGTCTGCCGTGGATAGCTAGCTATATAATCGGAGGCGTTTTAACAGCCGCATATGGAACGGCGGTCATAATATTCGGAAAGAAGCACGCAGAAA
>CANRPG010000052.1 GCA_947632425.1 uncultured Clostridia bacterium
CCTGCATATGCCACTGCTATGCGCAGTTTATTTTCGGGCATAAGTTTTTCACCTCTGTGCAAGTTTCATACATAATAATTATACCACACATATTTGCATTTTTCAATAGCACTTGCATATAAATATCAGCATTTTAATTTTTATTAATATTTTAACATATGATATTTGCCTGACATAGCTCTTGCAATTTGCGACAAAATAGTATATAATAAAAGTAGTATATATTTTCTTGAAAGGAACGATGTTTTATGAAGCTTACCGATAAAGAGCGCGAGGGCAAGCAGCTGCTTTACGACGGCATGACATACGCTGCGATCGCGGCATCTTCGGCACTAGCGGCTGTGCTTTTGACGAGCAACAAAAAGCCCGGAAAGACAATGAAAAAGTTCAAGAAAAACTACAAGCGCGTACACGGTGCACTCAGCTCCGCTGCCGACAAGGTAACGCTGAAATGGCTTGAAAGAGATGTTAAAGCCCACCCCGACAAATACATAAAGCGCGACAAGGGCATACACATTGACCCTGCCGAGATGATCGACATCTGAGGTGCGATATGAGAAGATATCTTACCCTTTACAGAAAGTATTTCAAAGAAGCCTTAGAAAGCGGCGTTGACCCCGAAAAACTTCTGGCGTATCATCTCAGGCAGATAGAGTTTTTCCAGCACGAGCGGCTTATACACCTTATTGTTACGCTGCTGTTCGCGCTGGCAACGGTGATGACGATAATCGCAACGGCTGTTACAAATTCTATCTCGTTCGCTATTCTGACGCTTATGCTGCTGTGCCTGCTGATACCATATATAGCGCATTATTTCTTTCTTGAAAATCAGGTGCAGTATATGTATGACGATTACAACAAACTGTACATAAAAATACACGGTTTCGGCTACGCAAGCGATACCGAAAAGAAAGCGCACAAAAATAAGACCTCTTGAAAAAAGAGGTCTTTTGTATTTTACAGGTCTTTCTTTCTGAAAACAAGGCAGCTTATCAGCAGCGATAGTATTATATACACAAGCGCGAGCGGCACCATTTCGCCGACGTCTATTCCGTTTTCGCCAAGCAGCAGCATCTGATGTGTGATGAGATATTTGTCAAAGTCAATACCCCAGTCGTATTTGTAGGAGAATATCATAAGTATCGAAGTTATCGTGCTTGCAAAGCCGAGCGACGTTATAACGGTCAGCATTATCGAGCCTGCGTGCGAGCGTATCAGCACCGAGAACATAAGGAACACGCATACAAGCGCAAATTGCAGCAGATAGTTCATTCCCATTATCTCCAAAAGCCATGACATACTGCCAATATCAAAGCTGTCTGCTAATATCGAAAGCATGAAACATTCAAGCACAACTATCAGCACATAGTAGCCCAGCAAAAATACCGCGCAGCAAACAAGCTTTGAAAAAACATACTCCAAACGATTATTCAGCTGACCGATATAGCTTTTTATAAAGCCTGTATGCAGATCTTTCGTCAAGAACAGTATCACTGCTATTCCCACAAAAAGCTGAAAGATGCCATCTGCCATAAGTTCCTGCATGACCTCACTAAGATGAAATTTGTAGCCATGAATAAAGGTCATAACTCTTGTCATCATAAACTGCAACAGCGTTGAGATGATGAGCACAATATACAGCCCTCTCATCTTTATCATACGGTAAAGGTCCATTCTGATAAGGTTTGTCATTATCTTGCACCTCCCGTAATTCTTATGTAGTAGTCTTCCAAAGCCTCTCCGCTGACATTCAGCTTTGATACCGCTATGCCTGCTTCTACCAGCGCTTTGTTTACAGCCGCGCTCTCGTCAATGCGCTCGGTAACGTTTATCTGGTTTGCGTTTATCTGCTGAAGCTGCGTTATGCCAATGCTTTGAAGCACTGCCATCGCGGCGGCAGCTTTGTCTACTACGATCTCTATCTTGGCGGCGCACTCGTCTTTAAGCTGCTGTGCCGAAAGTTCTTTGAGCAGCACGCCGTTTTCTATAATGCCTATGTGCGTGGCAATTTTAGCAAGCTCATCAAGTATGTGGCTTGATATAAGAATAGTTATATTTCTCTCTATTGCAAGGCGGTGTATGGTCTCTCTGACCTCTACAATACCCTGTGGGTCAAGACCGTTTATAGGCTCATCGAGCACCATAAATTCGGGGTCGCCCACCAGCGCTATTGCAATGCCGAGCCTCTGGCGCATACCCAAAGAAAAGTCTTTCGCTTTTTTCTTGCCTGCATCGAAAAGCCCAACCGCCTGCAAAAGCTCGTTAACATAGCCCACGTTATAAACGCCGCGTACAAGGCACTTTGCTTTTACGTTTTGAAATGCTGTCATATCGGGGTATATGCCGGGGGCTTCAATAAGGCAGCCGACCTTCTCACGCACCGCGCCAAGCTGCGCGCCCGAACAGCCGAACAGCTCATAGCTGCCGCTTGTCTGGGTAGAAAGTCCTGCTATTATCTTCATAAGTGTGGTTTTTCCAGCGCCGTTACGACCTATAAAGCCGTACACCGCGCCTTTCGGTATGTGCATAGACACATGGTCTATCGCGTTATGCCTGCCGTATGTTTTGGTAAGGTCTTGCGTTGTAAGCAGATATTCGCTCATTTTGTCCTCCTTATATTCAGCTGCCTGTTCTCATTCCTGTAGATGTCACCGAGGCAACTTTATTTCCAAGATTATCGGTTATAGATATCTCATAAAAGCAGGCGCGCCTGCCGTCTTTCAAAAGCTTTATCTCACTGAAAAGGGTGTCTCCTTTAGGCGAAGAAAGATATGTAATACTGCTTGAAAGAGTGACCGTGGGCACACCGCCAAGATTAGATGCTATCGCGAACGTAAAGTCGGCAAGGGTAAAAATTGCGCCGCCCATTACATGACCCGTGGCGTTTTCATGGCGTTTATCGGTCTTTAAGCTGCACCTTACGCCGTTTTCATCAGCCTGCAATATCTCTATACCCGTGGTATCTACCGCGAAAATATCGTTTGCAAAGAACTTTTTTACTTCATCAAATGTCATCATGATAATTACCTCTATATGTTGAATTACTTAACTAATATAATACCATACGGAATACAAAAAGTCAATAGCTAATATATATATATTGACAAACAGCCCTTTATGATATATAATAATCTATGTTATTGAGATAAAGAAAGAACGATGTATATGTATCTGAACGAACTTAAAATAGGCAGCAGCGCCAGAATTACGACTGTCGGGGGCGAGGGCTCGCTGAGGCAGCATTTTCTCGATATGGGCGTTATACCAGGGGCTGTGGTAACGGCAGTAAAGCTTGCACCGCTGGGCGACCCGCTGGAACTGCGTATACACGGCTATGAACTAACGCTGCGAATCGACGATGCAAAAAAGATAGAAGTATTACCCGAAGAAGAAGGCGCGGTAAAAAACGAGCCGAAAGCAGACTTCAAAGTGCGCCGCCACACCGAACACCCGGGTCTTGGCGAGGGCGGCAGATACCACATTGAAACGGGTGAAAAGCCTCTGCCTGATGATGTGAAACTGACGTTCGCGCTGGCAGGCAACCAGAACTGCGGCAAGACTACCCTATTCAATCAGCTCACCGGTTCAAATCAGCATGTTGGAAACTTTCCCGGCGTTACGGTAGATCGAAAAGACGGCGAGATAAAGGGCTACCCCAACACGCTTATCACCGATCTTCCCGGAATTTACTCGATGTCGCCATATTCGAGCGAGGAAATAGTCACCCGTGAATTTATTATAAAAGACAAGCCTGCGTGCATTATAAACATTGCAGATGCCACGAATATTGAGAGAAATCTGTATCTTACAATGCAGCTTATGGAGCTTGACGTGCCGATAGTTTTAGCCCTTAACATGATGGACGAAATGCGCGGCAACGGCGGCTCGGTACATATAAACGAAATGGAACAGCAGCTGGGAATACCCGTTGTGCCTATTTCGGCGGCAAAGAACGAGGGTATTGACGAGCTTGTAGGGCACGCGGTGCATATTGCAAAATATCAGGAAAAGCCCATGCGCACCGACTTTTGCGACAGCACCGAGAGCGGAGGCGCAGTACACCGCGCACTGCACGGAATAATGCACCTTATCGAGGATCACGCCGCCGCGGCTGACATACCCGTAAGGTTCGCGGCAACAAAGCTTATCGAGGGCGACGAGGTAATAAAAAAGGCTCTGTCACTTTCCCCCAACGAGGAGGAAATGATAGAGCACATTATAACACAGATGGAGCAGGAACGCGGTCTTGACAGGGCGGCTGCCATTGCTGATATGCGGTTTTCTTTTATAAAGAAGCTTGTGCAGAAAACAGTGGTAAAGCCAGTTGAGAGCAAAGAGCGTGAAAGAAGCCGAAAGATCGATAAAATACTGACAGGCAAATATACCGCTATACCCTCATTTATAGCGATAATGGCAGTAATATTCTTGCTGACGTTCAACGTGATCGGCGCGTTTTTGCAGGGGCTTTTAGAAAAGGGCATTGACTTTCTCGCGCAGGAAACGGACGACATACTCTCTGCCATGCACGTAAACGGTGTGCTGCGCTCGCTGGTGATAGACGGCGTATTTGGCGGCGTTGGCAGCGTGCTCAGCTTTATGCCGATAATTGTTACGCTGTTTTTCTTTCTCTCGCTTCTGGAGGACACAGGCTACATGGCAAGGGTGGCGTTCGTCACCGACAAGCTGCTTAGAAAAATAGGTCTTTCGGGGCGCAGCATAGTGCCTATGCTGATAGGTTTCGGCTGCACGGTGCCCGGCGTTATGGCAAGCAGAACGCTCCCCTCGGAGCGCGACAGAAAGATGACCATAATGCTCACGCCGTTCATGAGCTGCACCGCAAAACTGCCTATCTACGGCTTTTTCGCGCACGCGTTCTTTCCAAAATACAGTGGTCTTATAATGATAGGTCTGTATCTTTTCGGCATACTGGTGGGCATACTTACCGCGCTGGTTGCCAAGGTGTTCACTTTCAGCGGCGAGGCTGTGCCGTTTGTTATGGAGCTGCCAAACTACCGCCTGCCGGGGCTTAAAAACGTTATGCGGCTGCTGTGGGATAAGGCAAAGGACTTTTTGCAGCGTGCTTTCACAGTGATCTTTGCGGCATCAATAGTAATATGGTTCTTGCAGACGTTTGACGGTCAGTTCAACATGGTGACAGACTCGCAGGACAGCATACTTGCGGTAATAGCAGGCTTTATTGCGCCGATATTTGCACCACTCGGCTTTGGCGACTGGAGAGTTTCGACCGCGCTGGTTTCGGGCTTTATGGCAAAAGAGAGCGTTGTTTCTACGCTTTCGGTGCTGTTCACCAATGTCGATCAGCTTTTGCTGACTATATCCCCTACCTCGGGCGCGGCGCTTTTGGTGTTCTGCCTTTTGTATACGCCATGCATCGCTGCAATTGCCGCCATTCGCCGCGAGCTTGGCACACGATGGTCGCTGTACATAATAGTTTTCCAGTGCGCTATTGCATGGATATTTGCGTTTCTGGTGCGCGCCCTCTGCCTGATGATAGGTATATGAATAACAATCAACGTTGACCGCTGACATTAAATTTTGTCAGCGGTTTTTTTCAAAAATAGTGTTGACAAATAACGATATATATGCTATAATATATATCAGCCGACATATTCTCATCTTATAAAAATGTATCTCAATTAAATTTTGGATAAAAGGAGGTAAAGATCATGAATGATCAAGAAAACAAAACACTCGTGCTTAACAGCGCAGGCGAAGAAGAGTATAAGGGCAGGCTCGACCTTGTAAATGTGACTTTAGCAGACGGCGTTACCGAGATAGGTGAAGGCGCTTTTGAGGGCTGCAAAAACCTTGTGAGCATCACCATTCCCGACAGCGTGACAGAAATAGGCTCTATGATTTTCACAGACTGTGAAAGTCTTACAAGCGTAAAACTGCCCTGCGGCATTGACGTAATACGCCACCTTGCTTTTTCGGGCTGCAAAAGCCTTGCTAGCATAAATATTCCCGACAGCGTAAAAATGATATTTACCTTAGCTTTTGCAAACTGCAAGAGCCTTAAAAGCATAAACCTGCCCTACGGCGTTACCGAAATATGCACAGGCGCTTTCAGCTGTTGTGAAGATCTTGAAAGCATAAATATCCCCGGCAGTGTGACAAAAATAGCATCTGCTGCATTCTTGGGCTGCAAGAGCCTTAAAAGCATTAGCCTCCCGGAAGGTGTCAGCAAAATAGGCAGAGGCGCTTTCGCCTTTTGTGAAAGCCTTGAAAGCATAGTTATTCCCGACAGTGTGACAGATATAGACATATATGCTTTCAAAGACTGCATGTGCCTTGTCAGCATAACCTACAAAGGAAAGACATACAGCTATGATGAAGTTGACGATTTGTATAATGATATAAACAATAGAAAAGCGCAATAATTGACTGCTCACACCAACTGAAGCCAAAAATACAAAACCCGGAAGACTGCTGCCTTCCGGGCTGTTTTTTTGTACAGATAACATTATTCGGATACTTTTCCAAACTCTTTTTTAACTGTTTCCAACGCGGCGATAATTACCTTGTCCATATCGTAATACTTGTATTCGCCAAGTCTGCCGCCGAAAATTACCTTGCTTTCCTTGTCGGCAAGCTCTTTGTACTTTGCAAACAAAGCGCCGTTCTTTTCGTCGTTCACGGGGTAGTAAGGTTCGTCGCCGGGCTTCCATTCTGCCGAATATTCTTTAGAAATAATGGTAGTCGGCTGCGTGCCGAATTCAAAGAACTTGTGCTCTATTATTCTGGTGTAGGGGTGTTCGCTGTCGGTGTAATTGACTACCGCGTTGCCCTGATAATTCGGCGTATCAAGCTCCTCGGTCTCAAAACGAACGCTTCTGTATTCAAGGTTGCCGAAACAATAGTTGAAGTAAGCATCGATAGCGCCTGTGTATACCACCTTATCTGCCATAGCATCATAGTTTTCCTTGTCGTCAAGATAATTTGTATCGAGCATTACGTCAATGCCGTCAAGCATCTTCTCTATAACAGCGGTATAGCCGCCTATCGGTATGCCCTGGTAGCTGTCGTTGAAATAGTTGTTGTCATAGGTAAAGCGAACTGGCAGCCGCTTGATTATAAACGCAGGAAGCTCCTTGCAGTCTCTGCCCCACTGCTTTTCGGTATAGCACTTTACAAGCTTTTCGTATATATCCCTGCCGACGAGCGAAATCGCCTGCTCCTCAAGGTTTTTCGGCTCGCCTTTTATCTCTTTGCGCTGCTCTTCTATGATAGCCATAGCCTCATCGGGGGTGGCAATGTTCCACATCTTTGAGAAGGTATTCATATTGAACGGCATATTGTAAAGCTCGTTTTTATACCTTGCTATAGGCGAGTTTGTGTATCGGTTAAATTCCGCGAATCTCTGCACATAATTCCACACGAATTTGTCGCTGGTGTGAAAAATATGCGCGCCGTAAACATGAACGTTTATGCCGCTGCGGTTCTCGGTATAGATATTGCCTCCAACGTGGCTTCTCTTGTCAATAACAAGGCAGCTTTTGCCGTTTCTTTTTGCCTCATATGCGAAAACCGCCCCGTAAAGACCTGCGCCAACTATCAGATAATCATAATGCTTGTTCATTTTTTATCCTCCTGTTTTTTCTGTTATATACCCAGATACTCTCTCCAGAAGCTCTCGGAAGTCATCACAGAAAATGCTTCAGCGTATGTTCTGTCTACCGTTTCATGATGTCTGTTATAATTCTTCATAACTTTTCTGTACCGCTTTATAAGTCTGAAGCAGCGGCGGCGGTTTATCCTGCGAACACAAGCTGTTTCATCTTTTGCATTGACGGCGATAAGTATTTTCCTGCGGAAGTTCTTTCCGGGTACAAAGAACCAGTCGAACGAAACTATTTCAGGCCAGCGTCTGAGGAATATGCCCGGCAGCAGATGACCGTTTATTGTAAGAACATATATAGCTTTCTTTACGATATTCAGTCTCCTGTAGCTGTAGGCATCGCCTTTTGAAACGTTATATTCAGCAGGCAGATCTGAATACGGCACAAGCTTGTCGTTCTTTGCCGAATGTTCTTTGAGGCACTGCTCTCCCGAAAGCTTTTTGAAATAGTCCGGGCCCTTCATATAGTCGTCAATGGCATCTATTATCTGCTCGGCGTTATTGTATGCAAACCGCGTTATCTCTTTCCAGAAAAGCGTTTTCATACGTTTGATAAAATCAACATCGCCGCAGATATTGCTTGCCGACTGTATTATCAGGCTGTTTCTGTGTACCTGATAAAGCTCCATAGCGGCATTGAATTTGCCTGCAAAGCCAACATGCCATATGCATATGCCGTTCAGTGTCAGGAACCTTGCCTTATTGCGTATGCTGAACTCAACGTCGTCGCCCCTGACAAACACAGGCAGCGGCAGACCGTTTTTCTCAATAGCTTTAACAGGTATGCAGCAGAACCACCAGCCTGCGTACATATCATCGCAGACTCTCTTAGCCATTTGCTCGTTTTTAAGCAAAGAATCTATCTTGCGCATATCGAGGCTCTTTTTCAGCGGGCCATAAGAGCCGTCCTCTTTATGAACATAGCCCACGTCCTCATACTGCATATATCTGTCGTCGTAGTCAAACATTGCTCCGCTTACGAAGCAGTCGGCAAATTCGGGCTTTACTATCCTCAGCAGATAATACGTTCTGAAAATGCTTTCCGGCATCACCATAACGTCGTCGTCCATAAGCAGAACATGGGTAGGCTTGTTTTCCATATGCAGCGATTCTATCATGCCTCTTGTAAAGCCGCCTGCGCCGCCAACATTCTGGTTAGGGTGAACTTTCAGGTTCTCGCAGTCAAACTGTGTGGGGTCAAGCGTTCTGCCGTTATCCATTATGTGCACGAAAAGTTTGCCGTTCATGTCGGTATCTTTATCGAGAATGTTTTCTTTGAGCAGTTTGATATTATGCTTTATAAACGCTTCTTTCCTGAATGTTGTTGAAACAAGAGATATGCTTATATCCCTTACATCGCTCTCCTCGATATCTGCATAGTATGCCGCATCATAAATACGCATTTCCTCTGTAGCCGTTATCGCGAACGAAATAAGCGGCTTATCGGTATCGGGTATGTCAAAAAACACAGTGGTTTTTTCTTTTCCAGAAAGGGCTTTCTGCATCAGCACAGAATAATTCACATTCTTTGAGTTGCTGAACACCTCTGTAAATTCTATAGAACCCTTGCCCTTGAAAGTTATGCCGAACTTAAATTTTTTTACATTGGTGTGTTCTTTAAAATAGCTTATTTGCAGGCAGTTGAAATACGATGTAAAATCCACACACTTATACTTCGTGAATATATGGCTGTGATCTTCAGCATCGTATATTATATGCGTCATTTTCCTTGTCATAGCGCTTCTGTGCATAAGCTCAGAATATTCGCGCAGATTAGCATCCGCATCATACTGCATTATAACATTTTGCAGTTTTACCGTTGTTACCGACATTTTTGCATCTTCCTTTCTTTTTTACTGTTTGTTGGCTGCGTTCATCTGTTCTCTCTTTTTCCTGATGCTTTCAGCCTGATCGTTCAAAGCCTTTTCAGCCTGAGCGCGTTTCTTGCGTTCATCGGCTTTTATGGCTTCTATGTTCGTTTCATACTCATCACAAATGCTCTCTGCATCGCCTGCTTTGATCACCTTGCCGTGGTTGAGCCATATAGCCTTATTGCACATAGCGCGCACCTGCGCCATATTGTGCGAAACAAACAGCAGCGTTGTTCCGTTTGCCAGCATTTCGTTCATTTTATTCATACACTTTTTTCTGAACAAAACGTCTCCTACCGAAAGCACCTCGTCAACTATAAGTATATCCGGCTGAACTATGGTAGCTACCGAAAAGCCGAGGCGCGATTTCATACCCGAAGAAAAATTTTTCACGGGTGAATCAAGAAAATCTTCAAGCTCTGAAAAATCGACTATCTCGTCAAATTTGCTGTCTATAAATTTCTTGTCATAACCCAGAAGGCAGCCGTTGAGATATATATTTTCCCTTGCTGTAAGCTTAGGGTCAATGCCTGCGCCAAGCTCTATAAGCGATGCCACAGTACCCCTTACGGTAACAGAGCCTTTATAGGGCTTGAGTATCTTGCTTATTACTTTCAGAAGTGTAGATTTGCCGCTTCCGTTAGTGCCTATTATAGCCCATGCTTCGCCCTTTTTTATATGAAGTGAAACGTCCTGCAAAGCCAGAAACTCCTGAAACATCAGCTGGTGCTTTACAAGCTTTACAAAATACTCTTTAAGGTCGTTTATCTTTTCCGTCGATTTATTGAATCTTACGGTAACGTTATCTACATCGATGATGTACTCGCTGTCCTGATCTATCGTCAGGGAATTGCTGTTTTCCATTTGTATGTTTACCTCTCTGTATTATCAGATATACAGGATAAACTTATCCTGCGAGCGCTTGAAGAAATGTGTTCCTATCGCAAACATTATTATAGCATATATCGTGCCCAGAATAAAGTCCCACTGATTTACTGCCGCCCAGTAAGGAACATTATCAACGCCGGGCACCCACACAAAATATCTGAACTGCTTTATATAAATGTACAGCGGATTCAGATTCTCTATGACAAACGCCAGATATTTTGCATATGGCAGCGAACCTGCGGCTACTTGTTTTACAGCCTTTTCATAGAACATACCTATATCATAGAATATTGCCGAGCAGTACAGCCACATGGTAACGAACGCATTGTAGATGTATCTTATATCACGGAAGAAAACGTGCAGCTGCGCGAGGAAAAATCCCAGTCCCAGCGCGAATATATACGCCTGAATTATCGGTATTATTATGCACAGATTCCAGAATGAGAACAATACTCTTCCCTGCGCGACCGAGAACACCACCATTACTATTACCAGCG
Organism: uncultured Clostridia bacterium; assembly: GCA_947632425.1. GTDB lineage: Bacteria > Bacillota > Clostridia > Oscillospirales > Ruminococcaceae > UBA7477. The sequence goes on from CANRPG010000052.1 coordinate 10,896, forward strand.
CGCCGAGACTGAATACAAAGTCGACCATTGTTGAGGTGACCTTTGAAAGCGGAAACATATATTTCGGCACATAGGTCTTTTTCAGCAGCGTTGCGTTGTCTGTTATCGCGCCCAGCGCCTTGCTTACAGAGTTGTTGACAAACTCAAACATTGTTCGTCCT
>CANRPG010000053.1 GCA_947632425.1 uncultured Clostridia bacterium
CGTGAGCCAACGCTGTTCTACTTCGATTTGTTACCTTTTTGAAAACTATTGCAACTTGCTATTGCAATTTGCGAAGATTTTCAAAATAGTGCGGTTTGGCAGAAAAAATTTATGCTGAAAATTGTGCAAAATATACAAGGAGGTCCATTATGTCAATAAAAAATGCATATCAAAGGAAAGACGGTCGCTGGGAGGGCAGGATACCGCAAGGAAAAAGCGATAGCGGCAGGCGAAAATTCAAGTATATATTCGCACGTACAAAAGAGGAAGTGCTGCGCAGAATGGAGGAGATACGCCAAAGCAGCCGACCAACTGCTGACTGCTGCAAAACGCTGCGTGACATTTTCTTTGAATGGTTCAGCAGCACAAAACATCGCATAAAGGGCTCTACAGCAGCCAACTACACCATGAAGGCACACAAACATATTCTGCCTGTTTTCGGTGAAAAGCCTGTAAGCAGCATCACGCAGGACGATGTTTACGCTTTTATTGCAGACAAGCGAAAAGCAGGCTTTTCAGAGCGATATATCGCAGATATTGTGGTTCTGTTGAAGAGCATTTTTAAGTACGCCGCAGCCGCTTACCATATTTTTGACCCGCTTGACGGACTGCGTCTGCCGAAGAGAAAAAAGGCTGATATACGGCTTCTTGACAAAGAGGAGCAGGAACGTCTGCAAAGATATATTTCTGTTGATCGTAATCTGGGAACGCTCGGAACTGCATTAGCTGTTTCTACCGGTATACGCATAGGGGAGCTTTGCGCTCTGCAATGGAAAGATATTGACCTTGAAAAACGTATTCTGACCGTCAGCAAAACTATGCAGCGTATTCAATCACCATCTGATACAGCGAGGACAAAGCTCATAATAACCGACCCGAAGAGCGAATCCTCGCGCAGAAAGATACCAATACCTGACTGCATGATCGCATTTTTGCGCAAGTTCAAAGGCAACCCCGATGATTATGTGCTGTCGGGAACAAGCAGCCCCATCGAGCCGCGAACAATGCAGTATCGGTTCAGCAGGATACTAAAAAACGCAAATTTGCCGTCAGTTCACTTTCATGCTTTGCGGCATATTTTCGCCTCTACCTGTATCCGCCTCGGCTTTGACGTAAAGTCATTGAGCGAAATTTTGGGGCACAGTTCTGTTGAGATAACGCTGAATCGCTATGTTCACTCATCTTTCGAGCAAAAACAAGCGTATATGAAGCAGCTTGCTTTCAATTTCTGAACGATCACAGCAGCTTGAAAACTGAATAATGCCGCGAGCTTTCGCAAAATTCAACCTTTTGCGAAATGTGATAGCGCCTGATCTACGCAAAGTATTGCACGGGATACAATTTTATTGTACCCCATTCACGAGATATAATGCAACTTTCTGCTGTTTGCGCTGAAAGCTGCGATCACGCTTGGAAGGAGTGTACTTTCTATGAATAAAATTACAAAGAGGATAGTTGCAGGTGCATCGGCGCTGGCTTTGCTGGCTTCAGCCGTTGGGGTGGATCAGCTTGCCGACCTGTTCATGAAAACTTCGTATGCCGTGGGGTATAAAGGCAAAAATGCGCTGTCAACGGGATTCAGCAACCTTGAGCAGGATACGAACAAAGACGGATATTACAACACCGGTTACGGCTTGCATACGAACAAAACTGCCACTGCTGTTGGCACCGACGGCAGAACGTTCGATGTGAATCTGGAGTCGTGGTATGTGGGCGAGAACCCCGTTGACGTTGCAACGATACTCGATGCATCTGGTTCTATGGCGTGGACTGTTAATACGCTTGACCCGATGAAAGTAAACGAGCAGCTTGATGCTGATGATAAACTATATTTGACTACAAAATATAAAACAGAGAGTTTAGCAGAAATTCAAGCAGCTAACGGCGGCTATCTGCCGCAAGATGTTGTTGACCTGATACTTGACCCCGAAAACACCGACGACACCAAACTCAGCTATGCAGGCTATAAGTATTATGTCTATGAGGCGCGTTCATCGGTCTCGGAGTTTGTGCCGCTGGGCTACTGGGACGGCGGCGCTGACCCGAAAAACGATGATTCTCTTATCGGTTACTATCCGTTCAGCGGCGATCTGAAAAATAAAGCGCCAAAAGCAACAGAAGGCGCCGAAGGTATGCTGATAAATCACCCGACAAGCGGGGGAACTTATAATACGAGCGAAAAGGCGGCGGAAACCTTAAAGGCTGAGTTTTCTACGCAAGAAGTAGATGTATTAAACAGTAAAGGAAAACCAACAGGTAAAAAAGAAACAGTAGTAAAAGGCTTAAATATTGCTGATTCTTCTTCAAAAGGCGCAATTCTGGTTGATAGCCCGAAAACTAATAAATTCAGCATATCATTTTATTTATCGGTAGATAATAGTGATGGTGGTTATGATGATGCTACTATTCTATATCTTACTGACGGTACTAATAATTATAAATTATATCGTGGCGGCGCCGGCTCTGCAGCGAGATTAAAAATGTCATCAAGTGGAGGTTCTGCACCATTAAATGCTAATAAAGCTGTGAATTCAGAACCGAGAGAATGGACATTTACTTTTGACTTTGATAATAATCAGCTAAAGATACATACAAGTACAGAAAATGTACAGTGGGTAAATGCATCTGATAAAACTACAGGACAAAAAGACTATACTGTGAGCTTGGCTGGCAATCCTAAACTTGATGTAAGCAAGTTACAAATCTACATTGGCGGCGATACTACAAAACATTCAAAACAAAATACTATCTATATTAAAGACCTTTCTATTAAGGATATAAAAGAAGACGGAACTGCAAATGAAGTCGCATACTATCCTCTTGAAACAGGGGAAAACGGTTTAAAAAATACTGTTGATGGGAACAATCCTCCTAAATTTGTAGAGCAAGCATATAACAACGGCGGCAAATTTGGCACTGATGAAATCGGCACACACCTGCTTGAACCTGTGTATAGGAATAACAAGGCGTTAGACGTAAAAAAGACCTCTCAAAATGGTGCAGTAAGCATTGATGCAGTGCCAAAGCTTGACGAAGGCTTTACTATTTCAATGAAATTGTACAGAACTGCCAGCCTTGATAAAGCAAAAGGTCAACAGAATATCTTTTATTTGGGAGATAAAAATAATAACAATAAATATTATCAGTTCTTCCGCTCTGCCATAGCCGGAGGTTATGTAGGTATTTCTAATAGTGTACAAAAAGACTTTGAAAAGAGTCCTCCAGAAGAAACCGACATGGTTTATTATCAGGGCGGTATGGCTGGCGGTTCAGAAAAGGAAGAAGTCTGGTATACAAATACTCTCGTATTTGAAACAGACCCTGCTGATCCAAATAAATATATTGTAACACCTTATATAAACGGCAAGGCAGAATATCAATCAGGCAGCAAAAACAATTTTAAAATTGATAAAATAACCGTTGCAGAATCCGACCTTGTTTTCTTGATTTGCGCTTTAAAGAAAAACGGCAGCGGTTCTGAGCAATACCTTGACGACCTTTATGTATTTGATAATGCACTCAATGCGACACAGGTAGCGCAGTATTTTGGAGAAAAAGAGCTTTGTGAAGGATCCACAAAAGATAAAGACGGCAAAGTAACTAAGGCGCTTTATCATGCAACAACGGTTGGCAATGAAGATATTGCACAGATAAGCGAAAGTTTGGCAAATAACACTAAGATCGACGAGCGCCGCGGTTGGTATTACGTCAATTCACATTCCACATGGGCTGATGTTACAGGCTGCCTTGCAAGCGGAAAGCAGTATATCGGTATTTTTACCGATGACGGGCTTGACGGCAGTTTCAAAGATATGGCAAATGATACTGCTACAATACCTGCCGGATTTGCAGAGGGCGACCAAAAACAACAAGAGATAGCAAGAGACATTAAAAGTGGCGATACAAATGAAGGAAAATATGAAGCACCTAAAACCGAGCGCAGTATTCGCTTTTATGTAGACAGCCAGAACCACCTGCGCTGCTTTGTATGGAGCGGAAACGATACTACAAAGGAAGATGACAAAAGAACATTCTGCTCGGTTGTGTACACAAAGCAAAGCAATCAGAAAACCAAATACGAGGAGCTTAACAGCGCGCTGAACACGTTCTACCAAAACCTTGCAGCTTACTCTGACCTTTCAAATACTTCGGTCGTTCGTTTCAGTACGATAAATGCGGTAGACAAAGATAAAACAGATAAAACAGAAACAAATCTGAAAAATCTCATCATGAAAGACTGGACGAACTGGTCGGATTATTATCAAAATGTCAAAAATTCAGGAGCAGAACCTGACGAGGGAGATTATTTGCATGACCTGCTGATACCGAAAGACGGCGAAAAGGCTACGAATACAGAAGATTCATCGACACGAGATATAAAAGAATACCCCTATGTCATGACCGGCGGTACGTACACTTGGACGGGTCTGAAAGCGTTCTATGATAATATGGTAGACAAGAAAGAATTGAAGAGCGGCGACAAGGTCTACGACATAGCCAACGACGCCCGTGACAAGTATCTTATCATATTCACCGACGGCCGTGACAATACGCAGGATTATAATGTTTCGGATGTTGTGTCCAAGGATGAGGGCAAAAAGCTGGAAGGTTCTCCGGATTATGACAACATAAGCGGCACCACCTTTGGGGGAACAAAATATGTAGATACGTATAATCCTTATAAAGATGACAAAGACCACAAGGTTGGTTTCAGTATTGAAATTTATGATGATTATAAAGGCGAAAAGACCGATTATTATTATAATGAGTGTCAAGTACAAGAATTTAAAACAGGAGACCATACCATACAATACGACGGCGACCTTGCACAGGCCTGGGCTGATAAGCTCAAAGACGAGGGCTACACTATCTATTGCGTAATGTTGGCGACAGGTTCAATTTCTTCTACAGCTAATGCAGATGAATATAATAAAGCTAAAAATTTCCTGAAATCTCTTTCCGGCGGTAAAGATGTTGACAAAGAGATAGCTGAAAAGCAAGCGGATATGGATAGCTGGTCAGAAGGTACTAAGCCTGATGAATATGCTAGAGTTCAAAGAGAGATCGAAGCTTTGAGAGATAATTATGTTTTGGTTGTTGACCCGTCAACAGGCACAAGCAGTCTTGAAGATGCATTTGAGCAGATACTTGAACAGATCCAGAAGCCGCGTAACGACTACACTGTACAGGACTATATTGATCCGCGCTTTAACCTGATAGGAGAGGCTTATTTTGGCAGCAATGACAAACCTCAGGAAGTTATCTACCACCTTGGCGCAAACGGAACAGTAACGTTTACCGATACAAATAATAAGCCTATCGAAACCGAAGATGATCGCATATATTTTGATAATGCTTATGGCTCTAAGACAAGTTATTCGGTATCCGGTGTAACAGTTGGTGACATAATTGACATATCAGGTGCAAACGGTCTTGCCTACACGCCGCAGAACAGCTATATGGTAAACCGCAAGAGCGATGAAGATAAGGGCGACGAAATAGGCACGGGCTATCTATACTACGATGATGAAAATGATATGTACTACCTGCGTTGGGAAGAACAGATAATACCTATGTCGAATAAAACGTTCGATACAGATGGTGCAGACGGCACAGGCGAAAAGCTCGACGTATGGAGCGCGACCATTCGCCTGAAGGCTAAAGATGACTTCATCGGCGGCAACAATATTCTCACCAACGGCAACGAGGCAGGCGAAAACCTCGTTTACAGTGATGCTACCATTGAGAATATGGATAAGAACCCCGAGCTGTATTTCTCGGACACCAAAACATCGCACACTTTGCGCGAAAAGCTGCAAGTTCTCTCAGGCACTGACAGAAAGATAAACGCTGTTGACGCAGGCGGCGTTTCGCAGGCAGTTTACGGCGACGGCATAGACATTCCGTCATCAGGCTTCCCGAGAACGACCGTAAACGTCAGACTGCTGAAACTCGATGCGAAAAACCTCAACGATGTTATCTACATGGGCGAGGTGGTATCGCCGACGATGATGCTTGCAGACCTTGAAAACGACTATATGACGGGATCGTATTATCTTGAGTATCTCGAACGTTACGCATATAGGCTGTATGGCTATGATGCGGCAAAAACGCCGCTGCTCGAGCTTCTCAACCAGTGGCTCAAAATAGATGATAAAAACGAATTTGAAAAGACTTTCACTATACCGTATATCTATCTTCCCGACCCGATCTATAAAAATGATAACACGCTTGAAACAGAAGAAGTTGACGGTAAAGATAAAGTCAAAGTAAGCAACAGCACCGGCATGAGTACGAAAAATGAAGGCGACTATATTATAGCGGATTTTGAAGATCTCAATCTGCGCGATGTTACGGGATTTATTACCTACACTTGGAAGCGCGTATATAAAGAAGGTGAAGAAAGAGAGCCGCAGCAAAAGGTGGGCAGTGATTACGACATCACTTTAGACTATGTTGTGAAGAACACGAATCAGATAAAGTATAACCTGGAATTAAAATTTACGCCGCTGCACGAGGGAGCACTGGCAGGCTTTGATCTTGAAAAAGAAAAATTCATAACGGACGCGACAGGAACAGTCGGCGACAGCTTCTTTAAGGTTGATACAGATGAAAGCAGTTCCACCTACAATGAATTTGTCGAGAGTACAGAAAATAAATGGGTATTCACCAACCGCTCGGATTATCTGAAAGCAATGATAAGCGAAACGCACACCTACACGCCGCACGTTATCTATGATACTGCGCATGGCAAATGGGCGCTTGTAGATGACGATAAAGAGGACTTTACAACTAGCGATGCACTTAGTGCTTATAAAGGTGAAGATAAACAAATTACTATTAGCGGTAATACCCTCACCGACAAAGGCGTATATGACTGGGATAATGATTATAAGCCTGAGGCAGGAGATGAGCAGATCGTTGGCGATAAGCTGACCGATTATTATACATCAACGCCCCATAACGTGGGTATGGCTGACAAAGACGGAGTTACTATAACTAAAGAAAATGGTGATTTCAAAGACGGATATGGTAAAGATGATGTATACTCCCTCGTAGCCAACACCACCTACACCAAAGATGTTGTAAACGCCGCGCTTGCTCTGGAGATATATGTTGACGGCAAGTATCTGCAAAGAGGTATGCCTATGGCGAAGCGTGATACATTCACATTTGAAGCCACCCGTTACTATGATGACCCGTTAGACCCATTGCCGTATGGCGATGACATTGATGCTGATACAGGCACAGTGTCAAGCAGTGGCAATGTTGGCGGCAAAAAATATCAGCTGACGTTTACAGTTGATAATAAAACTTTGCCGACTTCTCCGGCAAGCAGCGAAATATACAGGCTGTGGGCTGAGCTTACTAAGGTTGAAGTATATGATGATACTACCGGGGAATATATTCCGATAAAGGGTACTTCAGTTAACCCTTATACCGGCTATCTTGCTGAAGATGCCCTGCCTATCGGCACATATGAAATTTCGGTAAGTGATACTAATATGGCAGAAGATAATGAAACTTCTCAATACTATCTGGGAACAGCAAAGGACGAATCTTCGCCCGGACATTTCAGATATCTGAAGATAGAAAATGATGCCGGCAGCTATACTCATGACAGATTCCCCAATAGTGTTGTAAGCGCCAGCGCCGATGCAGTAAAAGATACCGGCGACAATGAGTATCAGATATGGAATGAAAAATCAGATTACTCAAAGGCGAATATCGCTGAAAACAACAGGGTAAAAGATAGTACAAATCAAACTGTAACATTCTATTTCGGTACTGTTAAGGACGGCATAGGCAAAAAGGGCGTAAGCCGCACGGAATTGAAAGAAGGAGACAGCGACTACGCTAAAGACCGCCTAGGAATAATTATGCTTTCCGCCAGCGCAAACTCACTTGCTATCACTAAAGAGGTAACGAGAACCAATACTTCTACGGAAGATTACAAGAAACAAGACTGGGAGTTCACCGTTACCGTTACACCGGAAAAAGGGGAAGCCGCAAGCGAATTTAAAGATCAAAATGACAAGGGCTTCAAACTTACATGGTACAAACTCAGCGGTGACGGCAGCTGGCAATTAGATAGTACATCACACTCCGGTGAAGCACTATTGCAATTTAGTGATGATGATGGCGACGGCACATACACAGCTACCGTTTCTTTGAAACATCATGAAAAAGTTGTAATAGGCGATCTGTCTGAAGGCACATGGCAGGTTAAAGAAGAAACAGTCTCCGGTGTTTTGTACACGCCGCATAACGATCAATACATTTATGGCGAAGATGAATGGCAGTATAAAAACGCCGCTGAAACACGGGCAAACATCGAACTCAGCCCTGCCTCGCAAGTAAACTATGTAAACGAATTTCCGCACGAGCTTCCCTCAACAGGCGGCAGCGGAATAGTACGGCTTATCTTCCTCGGCTCAGCGTTTACACTATGCTCTGTTATGCTTTTTGCGATACTGCGGTATAATTGCAGGAAGCGCAGAACAATGAAGAAATAGCCGAAAATTGCTGCGGCAGCGGAGGAAAAGCTATGTATCACAGAGCGATCAAAATTTGTGCATATCTGCTTCTTATCGTCGGCGTAACTATATTTCTGATACATTCTGTAATGCTCTGCCACAACGAAACAAAACAGTATAAAGCGGTCAAAGAGTATATCGCAGCCGCGGAAGAAATTGACGATACGAAAAATATGCTTGCAGAAGCGGAAGATTTCAATATAAAGCTGTACAGCGATTCAAAGACGCTCAAATATCTTACAAAAGAGCAGCTCGGTGAATATAATTCCTGCCTTGACATTTTGGGAAACGGCATGATAGGTTACATAAGTGTTCCCGATGAAGGCATTTTGCTGCCGATATACCACGGAACGGGCGAAGAAAGCATGATGTCGGGCGCAGGGCACCTTGAGGGCAGTTCTTTTCCGATAAGCGGCGAAAGCGTGCATTCGGCTATAGTGGGTCACAGAGCGCTTGCTGCTGCGAGAATGTTTTTTGACCTTGGCAGAGTGAAAACAGGCGAGAAATTTACGGTTTATGTTCTGAACACTTCATGCACGTATCAGGTCTACAGTATCGAAACTGTGAAGCCCGGTGATGTGCGATCGCTGTTTGTTCAGGAAGGCAAGAATTTGTGCTCGCTTGTGACGTGTACGCCATACGGCAGCGAATCTCACAGACTTCTTATCCACGGCGAACTTGTTGATGCAAAGCCAGATATAGCTCAGGCTTTAAAGGCAGCAAATATGCGTTTGTGGATATATAGGGCTGTAATAGCCGCTGAGCTGCTTATCATACTTATAATAATTATCTTTGCAGTCAAGTACATACGCAAAAAAGAAAAATAAGCAGTAAAATAAAGCTCTCGGAAGTGTTTCTGAGAGCTTTTATATTTCAGGCAAGCTTTACAAAAACAGCCGAGCCTGCATTTACAGTACATTTATTTTCACAAAGCTCAGCACTCTTGCCGAAGCTGTATATTACCTCTTTGAAGCTGCCGCTCACTTCAATTTCAGACAAATTTACACCGGGATTTATTGCAATGAATATCCTTTCGCTTTCAAAACTTCTTATGTATGCAAGCGGTTTTCCTTCCTCGCCTTTGCACACAAATTCTATCTTGCCAAGGCTTTGCAGAGGCTTGTTTGCCTGCCTTACTAGAATAAGTTTCTTTATTTCGTTAAGCAAAGAATTTTCATCGGCAAGCTGTTTTTGTACGGTAGGACGGTCGCTGTCGGGGTCAATAGGTATATATAGTTTTTCTGCCGAAGCAGTCGAAAATCCAGCATTTGCGCTGCTGTCCCACTGCATAGGCGAGCGCGAACCCGTTCTGCCATAGCCGCCCTCAACAGAGGTCAGTCCCTCTACATAGTTCATGCCTATTTCATCGCCGTAATAAATATACGGCGCGCCCGGCATCGAGAGCAGAAAAGCAAACGAAAGTTTTTTATTGTCGCCGTGTATATGCCGTGCAAGTCTGTCCATATCATGGTTGCCCGACGGAATGCATATAAGCCCCTTTCCGCCCGAGCGTTCATAGCTGTCTATGTATTTTTCAACAAATGCCGATGCATCACCGCTGCCGTTAAAATAAGGTTTTTCACATCTGAAAAGATCATTATAGTGTGAAGAGCCGAAATGCAGCAGAAAGTCCATATGAAATCCGCCTGCAAGACTTTGATACGGCTCACCCCATTCAGATACCATCGCCGCTTCGGGAAACTCCTCGTCAAGAAAAGCACGGATATTCTGCCAAAGAGCAATAGTGCCCTTGCCGTCCTCGTCATTTTTTACAAGCGAACCTGCCATATCCACGCGAAAGCCGTCACAGCCTTTTGAAAGCCAGAAACGCATTATATCTTTAAGAGCTTCCCTTGTTGCGATTGCTCCCGGCGAATCAGTCGGCTGCTGCCAAGGGCGCTCAGGTTTGTAAAAGCCGTAATTGAGCGCAGGCTGATGAGTAAAGAAATTCACAGCACAGCTTCCGTCGCGGTCTGATATGCCTCTTAAAGAGCCGTAGCCCACAGGTTCTTCCCATATGCTGTCCGTCCAGACATATCGGTCGGTAAATTCGTTTCTCTTTGCTTTCATGCTTTCTTTGAACCAAGGGTGTTCCCACGAAGTATGCCCCGGAACAAGATCGAGAATTATATGCATACCAAGTTTGTGCGCTTCATTAAACAGGTTTATCAGATCGTCATTCGTTCCGTAGCGCGGCGCAACTTTGCAGTAGTCGGACACGTCATATCCTGCATCGCCGAAAGGTGATTCAAAGCAAGGGTTTATCCATACGGCGGTGCAGCCGAGCCCTTTTATGTAGGGCAGTTTTTCGGTAATGCCGTTTATGTTTCCTATGCCGTCGCCGTCGGTATC
>CANRPG010000054.1 GCA_947632425.1 uncultured Clostridia bacterium
GGTACCTGTCCTGCGGCGGCTCTTCTATTACCGACATATCCCTTATTCCGCTCATCGCCATATTCAGCGTGCGCGGTATGGGAGTCGCCGAAAGTGTCAGAATATCTATCGAACTGAAAAGCTCCTTAAATCTCTCCTTCTGCTTAACGCCGAACCTCTGTTCCTCATCTATTATCGCAAGCCCTAAGTCTTTGAATACCACATCTTTCTGTACAAGCCTGTGCGTGCCTATAATTATGTCTATCTCACCGCGCCTAAGTTTCTTTATTATCTCTTCCTGCTGCTTCGGCGTGCGAAAACGGCTGAGCAGCTCTATATTTATCGGGAAGTGTTCAAACCTGCGTATAGCAGTCTGATAATGCTGCCACGCGAGTACGGTAGTCGGCACAAGTATCGCACACTGCTTTGAATCCATAACGCACTTGAACGCCGCCCTCAGCGCCACTTCCGTCTTTCCAAAACCAACATCGCCGCAAAGCAGCCTGTCCATCGGTATAGGCTTTTCCATGTCAGCCTTTATCTCTGTAATGCTCCTCAGCTGATCGTCCGTCTCCTGATAGTCAAAACGCTCCTCAAAATCGCGCTGCCAGTCGTTGTCCTCCGAGAACGCATACCCCTTTGAAATGTGCCTTTTCGCATATAGCGCAATAAGTTCGTTTGCCATGTCCTCAACGGCTTTTTTGGCGCGCGCCTTCGTGTTTTTCCATGTCGGCGAGCCCAGCTTGTTTATCTTTACATTAGCATCGTCGCCGCCTACATACCGCGATATAAGATCCAGCTGCGTAACAGGCACATAAAGCGTGTCGCTTCCCAGATATTTTATGGTTATGTAGTCTTTCGTCACTCCGTCAGTCTCAACCTTTGAAATACCTGCGTATCTTCCTATTCCGTATATGCTGTGTACTACAGGGTCGCCCTCCGTTATGTCCGAAAGATTTTTAAGTGCCCCTGCCTTGTTAGAGCGGTGTTTTGTCCTCTGCTTTGAATTTATCGCCCTTATCTGTGTCAGCAGTGCAGCCTTCGCATCAGGGTATTCAAATCCCCCCGAAACACTTCCTGCCTTTACGTATACCATGCCCGAAGATATTTCAGATATGTCTTCTAAAAGCGCCGCCCTTATACCCTGCTCTCTCAGATCCGATACCATTATCCCTGCCGTCTTTTCGCTTCCGCCAAGCACCACGCAGCAGTAATCGTTCTTTATAAGCGACTTCAGTTCTTCCACTAGATGTTTCAGATCGCCGCCCCAGCCCGAAGTCTGAAAGCACGATGCATTTATCAGCTTCTTTATCGGCGTCTCTGTGTGACCGCGCATGAACGTGTCAAGGTATATAAGCCTCTGCCTGCTCGCCCTCTCTAAAAGCTGCGATTCGTCAAACCAGAATTCCCCAAGCTCCTTGCACATCAGCCCGTCCGAGTACATCATCTTCAGATCCTCCGCCAGCTGACCTAAATACCCCTGCATCTTCTGCCTGCAATTTGCCAGTTCCGAGAACATCACCATGCCGCCGCTGAAATAGTCCGTCACACAGTATGTCTTTTCGTATGCAAGCAGATAGTATTTGTCACAGCAGCTGAGCGCCGTGCCGCCCCGAATAAGCTGTATGTCATCGTATAAATGCTTCTTTGCAAGCTCCTTGTTTTTCCCCTTTGTAGACTTCGCCGCAGCCTCCAGCCTCTCGCAAAACTCCTCTGCTGACGGGAAAATTATCTCTTTCGCAGGCGCAATAAGAGCCCTGTCCAGCCCCTCTGTCCGCCTCTGCGACTGTACGTCAAAATAGCTTATGCTGTCGCACTCATCGCCCCATAGCTCTATTCTTATCGGCTGCGAGTAATTCACAGGGAATATGTCAATAATTCCGCCGCGTACCGAAAACTGCGCCGCACCCTCCGTCTGATCGCACCGCGTATAGCCTGCATCTATAAGCCGCCTGCAAAGCTCTCCAACGGGTATAACATCGCCGCGAGCTATCTCAAAGCTGTATTTTTCAAGCTCCTGCGGCGGTATGCAAGCCTGCAAAGCAGCTTCAGCAGTCGCCACTAAAACCGAGCATTTTTTGCTCTGTATCTTTGAAAGCGCCGCCAGCCGCTGCTGTTCGTATTCGTGAGAAATGCCCTCAAACTGTGCAAAGCTTATCTCTTTTGAGGGGAATAAGCACGCCATTTCGCAGCCTGCCAGTTCGTTTATGTCAGATACAAAACGCCGCGCCGCAGGTTCGTCATCGCAAATAAGGCAAACGCAGCCCAGGCGCGAGAGCGAAAGTGCCAGCTGCGCCTTGTGAATGTTGTAAACCCCCGTCAGACAAACAGGTACGTGCCCGTTAATGACGGCTTTTTTCAGCTCCGTGTAAAACGGCAGCCTGTCGCAAATGCGATAAAATATGTTGTCCATTTTGCTCTCCTGTCAGAATTTATGTACAGTATAATTATTTCAAAGATTGAATGCCATTTTGAAGGTTAGAAGTTAGCTACTAGAGATTAGAAGTTAGATGTTAGATGTTAGAAACGGTTTTTAAGGCTTTGCGCAAATTTTTCAAAACGCACATCTTGCCTCTTGCTTCTAAAAGTAGACCGCAGGAACAGCAACGCCGCGCTAAACATGCAAAAACACTTCTGACCACTGACATCTGACTTCTTGCATCTAATAGCAGAATATACTTCCATCAGTTTCCCCGCGCATGACCCTCACCGCAACAGCGCACCTGCCCACCAACCAATAGCAGCCAATTTGCCCCCTGCGGTACTGTCCTATCAAAAAGTTCACTTATTTACACTCTGTACAGCTATGAATGCCGCCGCACAGCTTCAGAAAATAAGCCATTTTACTGCTCTTTTTGATCCGCCTGCAACTTGTCCAGCATCTTGCCGCATATGTCCATTTTCTCCGCGATTTCATTTAGTTTCTGTTGATTTTTCTCGGTCTGCTCCTTCAGCCTCGCCAGCTCTTTTTGCAGCTCCTCAGCCTCTTTGCGAAGCTCCTCAAACGTATTATCAGCCATCTTTCGCCCTTTCCCTTCATTATAATATTATTTGCGCTTACGCGCAGCCTGCGGAGCAGTTCACCACTCCACTAAAGGCTCTTCTCTACTACAATTTGTACTCCGCCCCATTACGTGCTGGCAGAATATTCTTCCACACATCTTGCCTCTTGCTTCTATTTTTCTTGCTTCTAAAAGCTCACCGCCGCGCCCTTCGCGCTCTCCACATCTCACGCCGCACCCCATTACGCGCTGGAAATATATTCTTCCAGCGTCCTCTCTGTTGGGCGGTATGAGGGTCGGGATGTATTATTATCCTAGAAAAATCATATAATCCGCAGTACGGACAAGTCACAATTTCTGCCTCTTGCCTCTAGCAGCTGAAGCAAGAAATGCACTTCACAACTTCAGCTCACCACCGCGCTCCCCAATACCTCATGCCACACCGTTGTGTTCTGGAAGTATATTCTTCCAGAACTCTCTTTTCGTGCGGCTCGTGGGACGAGGAGAATTTATGGGTATATATAATTATAATGTATGTAAGTATAAGCGTTAAACCGCTCCGCAGGCTGCGCGTAAGCGCAATAAACTTCACACAGCGCATTTAATCTTAATAGCGCGAACTCTCGCGTCACACTTCTCCACACCTCTCGCCCGAAAGCACGCGCCATACCGCGTCACGCGCTGGAAGTATATTCTTCCATCACCCTCTCTTCGTGCGGCTTGTGGGACGGGGAGAATTTTATGGGTATATATAATTATAATGTATGTAAGTATAAGCGTTGAACCGCTCCGCAGGCTGCGCGACAGCACAATAAATTTCACACAGCGCATTTAATCTTAATAGCGCGAACTCTCGCGTCACAACTACCGCGCACTGCTGGCAGTATATTCTGCCATCGCTCTCTTTGTGCACCTAGTGTGAGGTATATTTATATAGAGGTCAGAAGTGAGAAGTTAGAGGTTAGAAATATTTCTATAACCTTTGCGCCTGCTTTTCATACCTGCGGTTTAGATAGAAGCAAGAGGCAAGAACCACTCTCTAACGTATCACGCACCACCCCCAAAAATCCTCGCCACACCCACGTGCAGCTGGAAGAATATTCTTCCAGCCACTCTCTTTCGGGCGGTATGAGGGTGGGGATATATTATGATCCCAGAAAATCTTATAATCCGCAGTACAGACTAATCCAAAAATCTTTCCTCTTGCTTCTAACGGCTCACCACTCCGACAAAATACACCACCCAAAAAGTCGTGCCTACTCCAAGCACCTTTGGAAGTAAATTCTGCCAGCGTTTTCACTTTTGCAGCGATATGTAGGGGTCACATTTATAATACGTTCTTTGAGAAAACCCAAACTGTTTTTCCTGCACTTTTGCGCGCGCAACAGCTTTGTGAAAAATCCACACATCTTGCCCTATTAGATGTTAGAAGTTAGATGTAAGATGTTAGAAACGGTTTTGAAACATTTGCGCCTGCTTTTCATTTCTGCGGTTTAGATAGAAGCAAGAAGCAAGAACCGCGCATTACCCCAAAATATCCTCGCCACTTCACACGCCGCTGGAAGCATATTCTTCCAGCATTCTCTCTTCAGGCGGCTTGTGGGGAGGGATTTTTAGACATGCGCTTTGTTGTTAAGCACACATTGACCGACTGCTTGCTGGCGGTCAACGTGTGCGCACCTGCGCCGCGCGTAAGCGCAATAAACTTCACACAGCGCATTTAATCTTAATAGCGCGAACTCTCGCGCCACAACTACCGCGCACTGCTGGCAGTATATTCTGCCATCGCTCTTTTTTGTAGGGTGTTTCGAGGGTGGGGAATAATTAGTTATAAATAACAGCCTGCAAAATTACGCTGTGTATTTGCTTTAAACCGTCCCGCGAACTGGAAGTAAATTCTTCTAGCCATCTCCCTGTTGGGCGGCTTGTGGGGAGGGATTTTTAGATATGCGCTTTGTTGTTAAGTACACATTGACCGACTGCTTACTGGCGGTCAACGTGTGCGCTCCTGCGCCGCGCGTAAGCGCAAACAATTAACACACTAAAAACAATGCTCTAAGCTATAATTCACAACATCTTGCCCTACTAGAGGTCAGAAGTGAGAAGTTAGAGGTTAGAAATATTTCTATAACATTTGCGCCTGCTTTTCATTCCTGCGATTTACAAGAGGCAAGAAGCAAGAAATACGCCTCACTACCACAGTTACCACCCCAAAACCCTCGCCATCTCACGCGCTGCTGGCAGTATATTCTGCCAGCACTCTCTTCTACGCTAAGGTTCGTGGGTGGGTGGGAAATCTAATTATATACATCTTCTACATCGCAGATATAAAGAGCGGCCCTATTAGATGTTAGAAGTTAGATGTAAGATGTTAGAAACGCTTTTACAACCTTTGCGCCTGCTTTTCATTTCTGCGGTTTAGATAGAAGCAAGATGCAAGAAACAACTTTTTATAATTTTGCGCGTAATTTTCAAAATGCTCATCTTGCTTCTTGCCTCTTGCTTCTAGTTGTACTCATTCATCGCCTTGTCTACCTCGCCTTTTACAATAAGCTCCGCAGCAGCGCACGCCTTGTCAGCAGCCTCCTGCAATAGCTTTAGCTCCTGCTGAGAAAACTTCGACAGCACCCAGTCCGCCAGGTCATATTCCGGCGATGGCTTCGCTCCCACACCAAGCCTTATGCGCGGTATGTCGCTGCTGCCTATCAGCTGAATTATGCTCTTCATGCCGTTGTGACCCCCGTCGCTGCCCTTGCGCCTTATCCTCAGCCTCGAGGGCTCCAGCGTAATGTCGTCAAATATCACCACAATGTTCTCGGGCGAAAGCTTGTAAAAATCCGCCCACTGCGCCACAGCCTCGCCGCTGTTGTTCATGTAAGTCATCGGCTTTATGATAACGCACCTCTCGCCGCCTATCATCGCCTCGCAGTACATCGACTTGAACTTCGCCCTCACGCAGGCAACACCCAGCTTTTCGCACAGCCTGTCAACAGCTATGAACCCTGCATTGTGCCGCGTCTGCTCGTATACCACACCGGGATTTCCCAGCCCCACTATCAAGTGACTTACCTTTCCCGTCACCCTCTCCGCAGAGCCGCTTTCTTCCTTTTTTCTGAAAAAACCCATTAAGCCTTCTCCCCGTCAATAAACCTCTTCGCCTTTAAAAGCGCTATCTGCGTTTTCGCATCGGGTATCTCATCGCGCATGACCATTTCACACGCCTCGTCAAGCGGTATCTTCTCCACTTCAAGAAACTCGTCTTCGTCCAGACTTTGCTCCCCAAAGCTCAGCCCGCGCGCCAGAAACATATAAATTATCTCCGTGTCATAAGCCACCGTCGGGTACAGCCGCCCCAAAGGTATAAACTCCTTCGCCTGCGCGCCGCATTCTTCTTTCAGCTCCCTGATGCCGCATTCTATCGGTTCTTCGCCCTTTTCGCGCTTTCCTGCCGGCACTTCCAGCAGCACTTCCTTGAACGGGTAGCGAAACTGCCGCACCATAAGCACCTCGTTTTTGTCCGTCAGCGCAGCCACGCAAACGCCGCCCGAGTGATGCACTACCTCCCTGTATGCCTCCTCACCGTTTTCAAGCAAAGCCTTTTCGCGCGTCAGCTCCAGTATCTTTCCGTCATATATCTTTTCAACTTCCAAAGTCTTTTCCGCCAGATGCATATTCTCACTCTCCGTTTTCATTGTTTTCTGTATCTTCCGTATTTTCTGTATCTTCGGTATCTTCTGTACTTTCTGTATCTTCTGTATCTTCCGTATCTTCGGTATTGTCAGTATCTTCTTCAAATTCATACATCTGCGCCGCCTGCTCGTCGGTGATGTCGCTCAAAGAGATATAATCATATTC
This sequence comes from uncultured Clostridia bacterium, assembly GCA_947632425.1. GTDB lineage: Bacteria > Bacillota > Clostridia > Oscillospirales > Ruminococcaceae > UBA7477. The sequence continues at coordinate 6,837 of CANRPG010000054.1, forward strand.
GTCAAACCGCTGATATACTACTTGCTTCTTCTTGTCTCTCACCCTGCCTATGATCATGTACGCCGCAAATATTATTATGCCTGCAAAAGTCAGAATAGTTCCCTCTTTCAGACCCTTCGTCTCATATTCAAAGCGTATCTCATTGTCGCCCTGCGGCACCCTTATCGCCATAAGACCGTCAAAAACGTTGTCTATCTCTACTTCTTTGCCGTTTACAAAGGCGGTAAATCCGTCGTCATACGGCACGCTGAAAAATACTAAGCTCTCTTTTTCAAGATCTATCTTCGCGTCAAAGCCGTCGTCGCGCTCTTTGAAGTAATAGCACGCAGTCTCAGCCTTTTGTCTGCATATCTCCTCCAGCTCCTTGCGTGATTTGCCTTCATACTTGCCGTCGTTGCCCTCGTATGCCTGCATTATATCGGAGTATTTTTCTATCTGCTCATCAGTCAGAAATACCGCTTCCATAATAAGATTAGACTTCTGCGCCGCAGTAAGCGTTTTAGCATAGTCAATATCTATATAAGTGTCATATACAAATCCCATAGGAATGTAGTTTCTGTTTTTGTATACGTAAAAACCGTTCTGCATTTCCTGATACTCAAAACCTGTAACAGGTTCTTCATCGGGATCTTCTTTGCCGCCGAATTCAAAAATATAATACTGCACCGACATAACATTTCTTATGCCCCAGTATTGCGGATCTATCCTCGTCGCAACGTTTCTCGTCTGACTCATGGTATCTTCATAGAAAGTCATTATCGAGGGCGACACAGTGCTCTGAAAACACCTCATCGAGTAATACCCCCAGAACATCGGCCAGTTGTCAATGTCCTCGCTAGTGTCTATTCTGAAAAAGCTGTTGTCACTCTCGGGCGCTTCCAGTTCTATATTTCCCTCTATCGAGTGCTCTATAAAGTAATCATTGTAAGGACCCTGCGCCACACCATACCATATCATGCAAGCCGCGCAAATAAAGCAGAAAACCGCCGTCAATGTCCGCATGGGTCTGAGCATCTTTTTCCTGTTTGGCATAAAGTACAGTACAAACACAAGCGCAATAAACGGCGCTATCGTTCCAAGTATCTGTATCACGCCTAAGTCAGTGTACTGCGCCAGTTTGCCAACGCTTACTGTGTCTGTCTTTTTATCGTATGTCGGCAATATGAATATAACGCATACAACCGCCAGTACAATTGTTACAAGCTTTACGCCGCTCTTTATGTCAGTTTCGGTGTCGTCCACCGCGTATGCCGTCATCATCGCCATTATAAGCACCGGCATAAAGAACCACCGCGCATAATAAGTTCCGTTAAACAGCTGGAACGCGCTGTTCAAGATCGGCACAAGCGCGCATATAAGCGATGCCACCGCCAGTTTGTTCGCCCAGTGACCCTTTTTCTTTTTCATAAACGCTATAACGCCCGCCATCGAGAACATCGGCAGATACGCAGCAATAGAAGCCCACCTTGCATACTCCGAGCGGAAGATGTTCGCCCTCGCAGGCATATCGGGCAGCATGAAAAGGCTCTGTATTATCCTGTAAAGCCTGTTCGGGTCGGAGTATACCACCATATCTATGCCGTAAAGCGAATTTGAAAGCCTCGGGTTGCCAAGCACCGCCAACGCCGAAGGCATGAACATCATCGCCGCCATAATAACGCCCAGCACCGCCTCAAACGCCAGCAGCCCGAATTTTTTCAGATCGATCCTGAAGTTTTTAGAAGTGCATCTTATAAAGAAGTACAAGATCACAAACACCACTTCAGCAGCAAAGAAGTAGTAGTTTATAAACGCGCAGATCGCCACCGCCAGAGCAAAAACTCCGCGCCTGTTGTCCTGCACGCGCATTTCAAGCCCCAGCAGCAAAAGTGGGAAAAACGCCGTAACATCGTGAAAATGGTTGAAGAATACGTTGTATATCTGCGCCCCCGAGAACGCGTATAGCATAGCGCCTATCGCAGCCGCGTTGGGCGTCTTTACAAACCGCCTTATATATGCGTATGAAGTCAGCGCTGCCACAGCCGTTTTCAGGCAAAGCAGCCACGGTATCATGTAAAGTACCGCCTTTGACGGGAAAAGCGTCGTCAGCCAGAAAAACGGGCTTCCCATAAGGTAAAACCCATACGCGCCTATAATGTCCGAGCCCAGGTCCGTTCCCCAGTCCCAGCCAAAGCCGTTTTCTCTCACGAAATCATGGCAGTGCTGATAAAACATCAGCTGCTGCGAGTTGAAATCGCCGTAGTAAATAAAATATCCTTTGTTGTATATCACCAGCGGCAGAAGCACCGCGGCAAATGCCAAAAATGATGCCACAAACACAAAAAGATATTTTTCCTTTTGTCTGTTCAGTCCGTTCAAACTGTCCGTTTTAATACCCATTTTCCCACTCCTTGTCAGACCGTTATGTCAGCCGTCTTGTATTTCAGTACCTTTTTCAGCTCCTGCGGAGAAATTTCCACATGATACCCTATCTTCCCCGCGCTGAAAACCACCGTGCCGCATTCCTCAAATGTCGGGTGCATCACCGTTACGAACTGCTTTTTCATGCCTATCGGCGAGCAGCCCCCGTGAACGTAGCCCGTCACCGCCAGCAGCTGAGAGGACTTTATCATCTCAATGTTTTTCTCACCAACCGCCGCAGCCGCCTTTTTAAGGTCGAGCTCCCTCGCCACCGGTATCACAAAAACGTAGTTCCTGCCCGTCTTGCCAACCGTCACAAGGGTCTTGAACACTCTCTCCTCGTCAATACCTATCCGCCGCGCCGCCTCGATGCCCGTAACAGCGCTGTCGGTCTCAAAGCTGTGCGGCACATACTGTGCGCCTGCCTTGTCAAGTATTCTCATCACGTTTGTTTTGTAATCAGCTTTCATAATTTCTTTCTCCAACAACACGAGCCTGCCCCCGTTCACCACGAAGGCAAGCATTTTTTGTTTATAAGATAAAGCAGAATTTGTCCGCTGTACCTGTTTTTCTTTTGGGGAAAACCTTTCTGAAGAAAGGTTATTCCCCATACCCCTTTCCAAAGACTTTTCCATTGTTTTTGGCGAGGGGTAATTTCTTTTTTAAATCTGCTACAGACCATAAATCCTGCGTTTATTATACAGTATAATTACCCCTCGCCAAAAATATAGAAGTTTTAGTGAGGGGGTTTGGGGGACGACCCTTTTCCAAAAGGGTCTCCCCCAATAGCAAGGTAGGTATAGCGAACAAAATTCCGCTTTATTTTATCCTTCCTCGCCATCATCTTCCGGCTCTGTGTCGGGCTCGGTGACCTCATTCGCTTCTTCCGTCGCAGCCTGAGCTTCCTGCGCCGCAGCCTCCTCGTCAGAAAGCTGTTCCACGCTCTCAACTTCCGCCTCGTCGTCATGCTCCGCCCTTGTGAACGTCACAACTCTGCCGTCGCCTGTCAGCCTCATCAGCCTAACGCCGGTAGCGTATCTGCCCATAACGCGAATGTCAGC
>CANRPG010000055.1 GCA_947632425.1 uncultured Clostridia bacterium
ATATCTGCTCAAAGCCGTCTTTCTTTGCCTTTGACGCAAAATATGTATACTTGTTTCTTGCCTGAGATTCGCCTGCAAAGGCTGCCTCGAGGTTCTTCTCTGTTTGTGTTCCTGCGTATTTGCTCATAAAATCATATCCTTTCATTTTTAATACGGTCTTTGACCTTACAATTATTATAACACATACGGGGCATTCGTTTCAAGTACAAATCATAAAAAATACCGCCGAAGAATGAACATCGACGGTATTATAAATATTGTGCTTACTTGTTGTCGTCGCCGTAGAGCTTGCTGTAACGAACGAGATAATCATATCTGTCGGCAGCGTTCTTAATGGCAGCGCCAAACAGCTTCTCTGCTCTTTCGGGATTCTGACGGGCGAGAGCGTTGTAACGAACTTCGCCCATGATGAAGTCCTTATAGTCGGCAGTAGGAGCTTTAGAATCGAGCGTGAACGGATTTTTGCCTTCGGCTTTCAGGCGAGGATCGAATCTGTACAGATGCCAGTAGCCTGCCTGAACAGCCTTCTTCTCCTCGGTCTGAGCGATGCTCATGCCGCCCTTGATACCGTGGTTGATACAAGGAGCGTAAGCAATTATCAGAGACGGACCGTTGTAGCTTTCAGCCTCTTCTATAGCCTTTATACACTGGTTGTAGTCTGCGCCCATTGCGATGTGAGCAACATATACATAACCATAGCTCATAGCCATACCAGCAAGATCCTTCTTCTTAACTTCCTTACCTGCGGCAGCAAACTGTGCTATAGCGCCTGTAGGAGTAGACTTGGAGGACTGTCCGCCTGTGTTGGAGTAAACTTCGGTATCGAATACGAAGATGTTTACGTCCTCGTTCTGAGCGAGCACGTGGTCAAGACCCGAATAGCCTATATCGTATGCCCAGCCGTCGCCGCCGAAGATCCACATTGACTTCTTTCTGAGGAAGTCAGCATCTTTGAGTATCTCCTCGCTTGCCTTGGTCTTGTTCTTCTTCAAAGCAGCGATGAGTTTATCGGTAGCAGGCGAGTTAGCCTTGCCGTCGTTTACTGTAGAGAGGTAGCCCTCGATAGCTTCTTTGAGGTCAGCTTTCTTGGTGGTTTTCTCCAGTTCGAGTATCTTAGCTATAGCCCTCTGTCTGATAGTGTTCTGAGCAAGGAACATGCCGTAGCCGTACTCAGCGTTATCTTCAAACAGCGAGTTTGCCCATGCAGGACCCTTGCCTGCCTTGTTGGTGGTGTAAGGAGTTGAAGGTGCAGAACCGCCCCAGATAGACGAGCAGCCTGTTGCGTTTGCGATATACATTCTGTCGCCGAACAGCTGAGTTACCAGCTTAGCATACGGAGTTTCGCCGCAGCCTGCGCAAGCGCCCGAGAATTCGAGCAGCGGCTGCTTGAACTGCGAGCCCTTTACTGTGGTAGCCTTGAACTTCTCGAATACTTCCGGCTTCTCGGTGAGAGTAAGACCGTAGTTGAATACTTCCTGCTCAGCAAGCTGAGTTTCAAGCGGCATCATGTTCAGAGCCTTGTTGCCCTTCTTGCCGGGGCATACGTTTACGCAAGAACCGCAGCCTGTGCAGTCGAGAGCCGACATGGTTACCATGAAGTTATATCCCGGCATACCTGTCATAGGAACTGCCTTTTTCTTTGCAAGCTCGGGAGCTTTCTTAAGCTCTGCGTCTGTCAGAACAACGGGTCTTATAACTGCGTGAGGACATACATAAGAGCAGAAGTTACACTGTATGCAGTTTTCGCTGTTCCAAGCGGGAACGTCTACAGCTATGCCTCTCTTCTCAAATGCGGCAGAGCCCTGAGGGAATGTGCCGTCTGCCATATCTGCAAATGTAGATACAGGCAGCTTGTCGCCCTCCTGAGCGTTGCAGGGAATGAGTATGTTGTTTACGAAGCTCTCAAGAGTCTTGTTGCTGTTCTTAACGGCAGGCATACCCATTTCGGTATCCTTAGCCTTCTTCCATGCAGCAGGAACTTTAACTTCGTGTATCTGCTGATAGCCTGCATCGATAGCATCGTGGTTCATCTTAACGATAGCTTCGCCCTTCTTTGAATAAGAAGCGGTAGCGGCATCTTTCATATACTTAACGGCTTCATCTATAGGAATGATGTTTGCAAGCTTGAAGAATGCTGACTGCAACACGGTGTTTATCCTGTTGCCCAGACCTATCTCCTTGCCTATCTTAACGCCGTTTATGGTGTAGAACTTGATGTTGTTCTGAGCGATATATCTCTTTACCTGACCGGGAAGGTGCTTATCGAGCTCCTTGTCGTCCCACTGGCAGTTAAGGAGGAACGTACCGCCCGGCTTAACGTCGTTTACCATATTATACTTGGTGATGTAGCTTTCGTTGTGGCAAGCTACGAAGTCAGCCATATTTATAAGATATGTTGACTTGATAGGTGTTTTACCGAATCTCAGGTGAGAAATGGTAACGCCGCCCGACTTCTTGGAGTCGTATGCAAAGTAAGCCTGAGCATACAGGTCGGTGTGGTCGCCTATTATCTTTATAGAGTTCTTGTTTGCGCCAACGGTGCCGTCTGCGCCGAGACCCCAGAACTTGCAGGCTGTAGTGCCCTTAGGTGCGCTGTCCAGCTTGCCCTCTGTCGGCAGAGAGAGGTTAGTAACGTCATCTTCGATGCCGATAGTGAATCTGGGCTTGTAGGTCTCTTTCCATGAAGCGTTCCAGAATACTGCCTTGATCTGGTCGGGAGTGGTATCCTTGGAGCCGAGACCATATCTGCCGGAAGCTATGGTGATGTTGTTAAACTTTGTACCCTTGAGAGCTGCAACAACGTCAAGGTAGAGAGGTTCGCCGAGAGAGCCGGGTTCTTTTGTTCTGTCAAGAACGGATACCTGCTCAACGGTGTCGGGCAGAGCTTCAACGAGCTTGTCTGCGCAGAACGGTCTGTACAGTCTTACCTTTACAAGGCCGAGCTTTGTGCCCTCTGTAGCGTTGAGGTAATCGATAGTCTCTTCAATGGTATCGCATACCGAGCCCATAGCAACGATAACGTGTGTAGCATCGGGTGCGCCGTAGTAGTTGAACAGCTTATAATTTGTGCCGACCTTTTCGTTGACTTTGTTCATATACTCCTCAACGATGCCGGGTATCTCGTTATAATACTTGTTGCAAGCCTCACGAGCCTGGAAGAAGATGTCGGGGTTCTGGGCAGTACCGCGAAGAACAGGGTGCTCGGGGTTGAGAGCTCTTGCTCTGAACTCATCGATAGCTTTCATATCAACCATATCGGCAACGTCAGCCTTATCCCATACTTCTATCTTCTGAATTTCGTGAGATGTTCTGAAACCGTCAAAGAAGTGCAGGAAAGGAACTCTGCCCTTGATAGCTGAAAGGTGCGCTATAGTACCCAGATCCATTACCTCCTGGGGGTCGGTGGAGCAGAGCATAGCGAAACCTGTCTGACGGCACGCATAGATATCAGAGTGATCTCCGAAGATGTTAAGAGCGTGTGATGCAACGCATCTTGCCGAAACGTGGATAACACAGGGGAGCAGCTCACCGGCGATCTTATACATATTCGGGATCATCAGAAGGAGACCCTGAGATGCGGTGTAAGTCGTAGTCAGCGCGCCTGCTGCGAGTGAACCGTGCACAGTACCCGAAGCGCCTGCTTCAGACTGCATTTCGGCAACCTTAACGGGCGTACCGAAAATGTTTGTCTGACCCTTGGCGGACCACTGGTCTGTTACTTCAGCCATGACCGAAGACGGTGTGATCGGATAGATAGCAGCGACTTCTGTAAACGGGTATGATGCCCATGCAGCAGCGTTGTTACCATCCATGGTTTTCATTTTTCTTGCCATTGGTAAAAAACCTCCTCAAGTATTTTGAAGTCAGATATAGGCAAAAAGCTTTGCCGTTTTATCGCCCGAGCAAACAGCTTTCATCGGGCGTTATCCTTCCAACTATATATTGTATCACATTTTTAAGCGTTTGTAAATAGCATATTCGGTGAATTTCTTATTGTTTTTTTAAAAAATATACTATTTTATATAAAAGAGCTCTTAAAATGGTTTGGATACGGAGTGGGCTCACTACTGCCTACAGCACGCAAAAGTTTTAAATCTTGTCAAGAAAGGAAAAGTTTTCGATCGACCCTTTTTCAAAAGGGTCACGGGGGTACGGGGGCGGCGCCCACGAAACACAACGTGCGCTCTGAGAGGGGAGGCTCTGCAAGAGAGAGCCTCCCCTTGTTGTAGTGCAACGCTCTCTTTTCGCGTTCTCTCAGAGAACGCCGTGCTGTATTAAAAATTTATTGCATTTATGCGTACACTTTAACAAAGCTATTGCGCACGCAAGCGCGCGCAGGGAAAATAGCTAGGTCTTTTCAAAGGGAACGCCCTCTCTTGCAGGGCGTTCCCTCTTTCAAAATAGTCCACTGGACTATTTTGAAATTCACCCTTTGCGGAGCGCCTGCCGTATGGAGCTTTCGCCGTCTGCGGACGGCGACGAGGGGCTCGCCCCTCGACCTGACGACCCTTTTGAAAAAGGGTCGATCGAAAACTTTTCCTTTTTTGACAGGGCTTACAACTATTGAGATTAAACGCACTGTGCAAAAGAATTACGGTTTTGTTTTCTGAAAGGCTTCAGACTTTCAAAAAACAAAATCGCCGCCTCACTTTCGGCGGCGAAGTAATTCTTTCAAGTGGCTTGGAGGCTAAAGCCGACAAGACACTGAGCTCCAGCAGGCTGCGCGTAAGCGCGAAAAACGACCCCTCATGCTCTTTACGCATAAGGGGTATCGCATTTTACTTTGTATTTTTCAAGCTCCAGCGGAAGGTCGAGATCCTTTGCGCTTTGGTGTTGTCTATATGCCAGTTGGCAAGCGCCATAGATATATCAAAATATCTGTAGTCCGTCTTGGCTCTCTGCTTGCTTATAGGCACAAGGTTCACAGACGGCTGCTTCTGTATTACCGCGCCTATCCTGTGATGCTCTCTTTCATAGTCAAGTATCTCTTTCGCGGAGATCATTCTTGTATCTGCAACGTTGAACACGCCCTCATATCTCGATGTAGGCACGCTGACTATTGCGTTTATGAAATCTATAAGATTGAATACGCAGCAGAACGAAAAGCTGTTCTCGCCCTCTCTGATTATGTACGCTACGTCCTCTTTCGCATCGTACACTCTGTCGCGCAGATTCTGGGTATATTCAGCGGTATAAAGCGGCGCTACCCTTGCAATTACCGGCACAACGTTTGTTTTCTTTACAGCCTTGTTGAGAAACTTCTCGCTCGTGAGCTTCATATCTGCATAATAGCTGCTGCCCTTTTCGGGAGTATCTTCTCTTATAGGCTCTCTGCCCTTCTGCATGCCGTACACGTCCGTAGTGCTAAGCAGCACTATGTTGGTAACGTTCGCGTCTACAGCCGCATCATAGATAAATTTATCGCAAGCCTTGCTGGACTTCATAACATCGTCGGTTATGAGAGAGTCGATGTCGTTATCTACAGAGCAGGCAAGGTGCACAAGGGTATCTATCCTGTTGCCCTTTATGATGCCCTCTATCGTTCCTTTGTCGGCAATGTCACACTGTGTGAACGAATAGTCGGGGTTGGTGCCTATAAATTCGTTGGGCTTGCTGTCAACTGCAAATACTTTATGCTTTTTCTGAAGCAGCGATGACGTAAGGTACATTCCTACCATTCCGCTCGCGCCCGTTATAAAAACTGATGCCATTTTATTCACCTCAAATTTCGGTAGTCGATTATATTAAAATTTATGTAAAAGGCAAAAACATTATCCGCCTACCTTATATTATAACACAATATCTTGAAAATGCAAATCTTTTTTTGCATTTTTCGTTTATTTTGATTTATTTTATAATTTTGCTTGCAACTTTTTGTGAAATGTGATAAAATTGCATAAGAGGGTTTAACGCCTTTGAGCGTATTTTTAATAAATTGTAAATAATTGCCTGACAAATATTGACAGAAGCTTTGGCGTTTATCAATATTTTCAAGGGTATGATACAGCGAGGAGAGATAAATTTGCAACTGACAGGTCTGTTCTTTTTGTTCATGTTTCTGCCGCTTGCTATACTGTTCTCATATTTTGACCGCAGTGTAGAATATAAAAATTTTATTCTTATAGTATTTTCCGCGCTTTTCTTTGTATGGGGGAAGGGCATAGGCATTGCTGTGTGCGCGGTGCTTTTGTCATCGGTACTTAACTGGCTGCTTGGGCTTTTGTGCGGCAGTAAAAAGCACACCGCCCTGCGTGCTCTGGGTCTGGCGGCGGCGATTTTAGGCAACGCTGCGCTCGTTATATGGGCGGCGAAGGATATGGAGCTTACGGGTGTTAGAAGGCTTGCGCTTGTTTTATACGGGCTGAGGGCTGTTTCATACGCGTTTGACTGCTTTACCGGAAAGATAGCGGCAGATAAAAATCTGCTGAACGTTATGACATATCTCATTTCCTTCCCGATGATGACAGCCGCGCCGCTTGTAAGATACTCGGATATTTGCGCTGACATACGCGGCAGGAATGCTGACGGTGAGGACATATCGCAGGGACTTGACAGCATGGTCATAGGTCTTGCGAAATTTGCGATAGCCTCGCCTGTTTTGCTGGCTGTTTCGGCGGCAGGGCTTGACAGGAGCGAGATAACGCTCTGCGGCAGTATTGCAGGCATGGCGGCTTACATTCTGCGCTTTTGCATATACTGGTCTGCGCTGGCTGATATTTCGGCAGGCTGTGGCAGGCTGTTCGGCTTTGTATACCCGAAAGGCTATTCGTTCGTTGAGATGAGCAAAGGTGTTACAGGGTTTGTAAAGAGCTTAAACGGCACTCTGAACGGCTTTGTATACGATGTTGCCGCTCGCCCGATACTGAGCAAGAGCCGCATTGCGGCAGGGTTTGCCTGCATACTGTGCGGCGCGCTTTCGGCGGCGTGGTTCGGGCAGAACATATTCTTCTTAGCGGCAGGCGCGGCGGCAGGACTTATATTCGCCGCTGAGAGAATGCTTTCCAAAAAAGTGAAGGGCAACAAGGCGCTTACTTGGTGCTACACCGCGATAGTGCTTATAGTAATAGTTGGCATAACGCGGTTTGACAGCGTTTCTGCCCTTGCGGACTGGGGCAAAGGTCTTATAGGCATGGGCGAGCCGTATATTTTAAGCGTTGCGCTTAAAGAAGTTATAAAGAAATATTTCTTCGTGCTGGCTGTGCTGGCTTTGGCGTATTTTCCGCCTGTGAGATATCTTTGCAGGTATGTTGTGAAGCAGTTTTCGCAAAAGTCTGTGCGCTGGTACGGTGCGTTTATGATACTTAAAACGCTTGCGCTGTGTGTACTGCTGCTGCTTAGTGCGGCATCGCTGGCAGGCGCGGCGCCGTGGTCTGTATAAGGAGGGGAGCGGTATGGATAACTTTGACAAGGATCTTGACATAAAGCTTGGCGGTATCAAGGCGTTCGGTAATACCGAAAATACGGCAAGTACGGATAATACCGACAGTATAGAAAGTACAGAGAATACAGAAAGTATTGAAAATACCGAAAGTACCGAAAATACTGAAAATGCCGCTGATGGCAGCGCGGAGCAGTTGGAAAACGGAGAAGTGCCGGGCGGCGGCGCGCTGACGATACCCGAGGAGGATAACAGGGCAGACGAAGTGCTGGGCGGCATGGCTAGAGACACCGTGCGCGGTCACTACACGTTTTTTGACCTTGCGGTGCTTATTACTACAGTTTTTGCAATAGCCCTGACACTGCTTTTAATGCGCGAGACGGACAGGTACGGGGAGGATAACGTTAAGCTGTCGTGGGAGACGTTTTTGGACGGCTCTTACACGCAGGCGATGAGCAACAGATATATTAGCCGCATGAATATTGACACGCTTGCGGAAAAGATAGAGGATATTTCGGGGAGATTGTACGGCTTTGGCGGCAATGTGCAGGCGCTGCCGGGCGATGACATTTCGCCCGATGATCAGCCCGGCGGCGGGTATGTAACAAATTATCCCGAACAAACGACGACTACAACGACCGCTTCTTCGCAGGTAACTACCGAGAAGATCCCGGCAGTGGTCGACCCTGCGCTTACAGGCACGGCGGTGACTATGAAGCCTTCTTCGATAACGGTAGAAACGAGCTTTACGGGCAGGGTATCTATATACACAACACTGACGTCTGAATTTACGTCAACGGCGGCGTACAAGCCGACTGCCACCAAGCCGAAGACTACTCCGCCTGCGACCAAGCCGCAGAGCGTTTCGCAAAGCGAATCTCCCACCAGCAGCGAGACCACGCCGGAAGGCAGCGAGACTACCCCCGACACGCCTTCGGAGACGAGCAGCGAGACAACGCCGCAGACACCCGAAGTTACAGAAACGCCGTCTGTGACGACCACGCCGCCCGAGACACCTGCGCCGTGAGCAATGCGGTAAACCCGTTCGCATACTCCGACGACAACAAGAGATACCACACATATAACTACTATCTGCGCGGACGGTTCGGGAGAAAGGTGTCGAAAGTATCGCTGGATCTGGGGCTTTCATGCCCAAACCGCGACGGTACAAAAGGGGTAGGCGGCTGCATATTCTGCTCGGGTGCGCGCAGCGGTGAGTTCGGCGGCGACCCGTGCGAAAGCATTGAAAGCCAGTTTGAGAGCGTTAAAGATGTGATCGACGGCAAGTGGAGCGGCTGCCTTTACATAGCGTATTTTCAGGCAGGAACGAACACTTACGCAGACTGTGGTTTTCTGAAAGAAAATTTTGAAAGGGCTCTTGCCCTGCCGAACGTTGTGGGGCTGAGCGTTGCAACGCGGTGTGACTGCATAGATGAGCAAAAGGCGGATATGCTTGCCGATCTTTCAAAAAAGACGTATCTTGTAGTGGAGCTGGGTCTTCAAACAGTGCATGACGACACCGCTTTGGCGATAAACCGCTGCCATACTTTCGGCGATTTTATGAAAGGGTATGAACTGCTTGCAAGCCGCGGCATAAACGTTTGCGTACATTTGATCGACGGTCTGCCGGGTGAGGACAGAGAGAAGATGAAAGACAGCGCGAGGGTGGTGGCATCGCTTTCGCCGCACGCTGTAAAGCTGCACCTTTTGCACGTGCTGAAAGGAACGAAGTTAGCGCAGATGTACGAAAGCGGCAGATATGAACCGCTTAGTATGGAAGAATATGTAAGAATTGTGTGCGACCAGCTGGAAGTGCTGCCGTCAAAGACCGTGATAGAGCGAATAACGGGCGACGGCGCGAAAAGTGAGCTTTTAGCCCCTATGTGGAGCACAAACAAATTTGCGGTGATGAACTCTATAGACAAAGAAATGGCGCGGCGCGACAGCTTTCAGGGGAAGGAATATAAAGTATAAGTTTATATTGTTGTGATGATTTGCGCGTAAGCGCGAATTATAAATAACGCGCAAAAGTTTTAAGTCTTGTCAAGAAACTAAAAGTTTTCGGTCAAGCCTTTTTCAAAAGGCTTGTCAGGTCGAGGGGCGAGCCCCTCGTCGCCTGCGGTCGCTTGCGAACGCTACCGCAGCACGGCGAAATCCCCATACGGCAGGCGCTCCGCAAATGGGTGTAGCGACTGCAAGCAGTCGCCCGAAAAACAGTCTGGTGGACTGCTTTTCAATGAGGGCAGCGGTTGTAAACGACCGCGGGAAGAATTATTTCGCTTTCAATTTTGGGGCGAAATAATTCTTTAGGCGTTCACTCTTTCAAAATAGTCCACAGGACTATTTTGAAATTCACCTTTTTCGGAGCGCACTCCGTGTTTTGGGGGCTTTGCCCCATACCCCCATGACCCTTTTGAAAAAGGGTCAATCGAAAACTTTTAGTTTCTTGACAGGGATTAAAGCTTTTGATACTAAACGCACTGTGCAAAAGAATTACGGTTTTGTTTTCTGAAAGGCTTTAGACTTTCAGAAAGCAAAATCGGCGACCCAATTAAGTCGCCGAAGTAATTCTTTCATGGTGGCTTGCGTCTGCTTAAGCAGACAGCAAGACACTGCTCCGCAGGCTGCGCTTAAGCGCAAAAAATACACAAAGCATTAGCACACAAAAGTTGAAGTCACATCTTCTTGCCTCTTGCTTCTGAATCTCTTGCCTCTAATAGAAAAAGGCTATCTGTAAAAGAAAGCCTTTTTGTTATGCGTTGTTTGTTTACGCTTCTTCAAAAGCATCTTTGCCCAGTCCGCAGGTGGGGCATGTCCAGTCGTCGGGTACGTCCTCCCACTTGGTGCCGGGGGCT
>CANRPG010000056.1 GCA_947632425.1 uncultured Clostridia bacterium
ATGAGTTGTCGCTGATCGAGGTAAAATGCTCGATAGGTGCAAGAGATGACCTTGGTAGACCGACGACGACGGCGTTGGAGAATAAGAAGAATTTTATGGAGTATATTGCCTTGTTGTAATGACATATATTCGTGTTATAGATATATTGTCTTTTTCGTGGTTATCAAATGCTGAAATCATACTTTCAAGTCTGAAATTTTATATTGAAAGTCATTATTGCTGTTCCAAGAATATGTGTAGGATCTCAAAATAATAATAATAAAGAATTGACTACGATTTATTCATGTTCGTTAGAATCCATCAGGCAGATAAATAGTGGATCTATAATAGATCTCGAGTATCATTTGATTGAGTATTTTCGATCTTTGCTACAGTGCTATATAATAAAAACTGTTTTTATTGCAGACTAAATTATATGGTTATAATTTTGTAAACATGATCTATTGATCGGATAATATATAATGTTAGAACTAACAAGAAGAAATAATTATAGGTGAGTCAGGAAGGTGATCCAAGTTGAAAAAAATATGTGTAATTGTTCCTGTGTATAACGTTGAAAGGTACATTAAAAAGTGTGTAGATAGTATTATTAATCAGACTTTTTTAGATTTTGATTTATTTTTGATAGACGATGGTTCAAAGGATAATAGCGGGATCATTTGCGATCAATATGCAAAGAAGTACAAAAATGTGTTTTCATTTCATAAAGAAAATGGTGGATTATCTGACGCTAGAAACTATGGATTGGAAAGACAAAATGCTGAATATTTAACGTTTATAGATTCGGATGATTACATTGAGTCACATTTTCTGGAAGAACTGTATCATGTAGCAATAACTCACAAAGCAGACCTAGTAATTTCGGGATTGAGAAATGTATATGATTATAATTCAGATCGTGATTTCGATATATCTTTATCCAATCAAATTGAATTAACAAGGGAAGAAGCGTATAAGAGGATGCTTCTACAACAAGGCTGTGATGTGAGTGCAGTAGGAAAGCTATATAAATCCGAGATCTTTCGATCAATTAGATATCCCAAAGGGATGCTTTATGAAGATATTCAAATAATAGATCAAATTATTGAAACAGCAGAACATATTGTTTTTGATTCATATAAGGGATATTGTTACTATCAAAGATCTGGGAGTATTATGTATGGAAAGATGAGTAAGGAGCGCCTTGTGCTAATTGAGGCTTGTAATTATTTAATAGCATTAGCTAAAGAAAAATATCCAACTATGCTGGATGCCTGCATTTGGAGATATATAAATTGTAATTTTCATCTGTTAGGTCGTTCAATACTTGATAATAAGTATTTAGAATATTCAAAACAATTTAAAGATAATATTCTTCAGTACGAATCAATTGTTTTGACCGATCCTCTGTACACGAAAAAACAGAGACTTGCAACACAGCTTCTTTCCATGGGATTGCCAATTTATAAGCTTGGTTGGAAATTATTTTGTATTATCAAAGGTAAAAAAATGGAGTAGTAAATGAATTCTGTATTGGTATACTTTTCGATGATATTCGGATCGTGCTTTTGTGCATATGCAGCAGATTGTATAAAACCTAAAGGGAATGAGTTGACCTATGGCAATGTATCAAAGCATTGTTTTACGGTTATTCTAATTGGTATAGCTGGATTGATCCCCACATTTATATCAGGAATTAGAGGCATATCAGTAGGAACAGATGTGCATGGTACATACTATGAGATTTTTACTTCTATAAAAAAAGGACATACTGAATGGGTAAGAGATATTGGATATGGGTTTATAAATAAAATAGCAATTGCACTATATGATGACTATCATTCTGTACTGTTTATTACTTCATTTTTGTTCTGTATCCTGTGTGCTAAAAGTATATATAACTGTTCTAGATGTTTTTCAGAAAGCTTTCTGTTGTTTTTCGTAACATGCGTTTTCTTTTTATCCATGAATATGATCAGACAAAGTTTAGCAACAGCAGTTTGCTTAGTCTCAATAAAATATATTGAAGAACACCGCCTGGTATCATTTTTTATATGTTGGGCTTTGGCAATTTCTATTCATACATCGGTAGCCGTGTTTGGGGTTTTGCTTATTTTATATTATATTGAATTAACGCCAAAGCGTATAATATTGTTGATCGTAATAACGATAATATTCAGAACTGTATTATCGAATGGTATTGTTATGGCTATAACTAAGATCCCATTTGCAAGTAAGTATTTTGCGTGGTATATCGGGTCAGCATATAATAGTGGTGATATCAATGTATATAGCCTTATTCTTTCATCTGTAATATTAAGCTTTTTATTATACATATATAAGCGGGCACACAAAGATAAACAATACAATTTATTCTTGTGGTGCATGACTTTGTCCGTTGTAATTTTGTTGCTATCTGACAAGATCCCATTGATGCGTAGAGTGAGTTGGATCTATAATTTTTCTGAAATCATTTTTTTACCCAATATGTTCAAATATATTAAACAAATCGATAAGCGCATAATGTTAAAAATATGTATATATGGAATGCTGACGGCTTACATGATCATTACTGTATTTATTAAAGGACACAATGAAGTGGTTCCGTATGTAACGTTATTCGATTCGAAATGATTGGATACAATAGCTAATAGGCTAACATGGATAAAAATATATTTCTGAATTATGTTAGAGATTTTTGGTAATATCAACGAATGTATGAACACTATGTATATTTCTGTTGAAGTAGAATGATGTTTATGAGGAGAATTGTGGATGAAATATTAATATTAAAATACAAGAACGACTCTTTTGAGAGGTTTTTTTGTGAATATGGGCTCATCTAAAGTTGATGTGCTTTCCCTTCCAAGAAGGTCACAAATAAGTTTTATCACCCAGTGTAAAATTTGCCATATTCACTTTCACATTTAATATGCTTTTGTTTCTTCTATTCTAGATGAATGATAATCAGAATATGAAGTGTTCAAAATACAACTTGTAAAACAAGTTGCAAAGAATTTTTGATCGGAGTGAAAATTATGATGCGTAAAAAGATTATTATTAGTGCGACTGATGACTCTAGTTGGCGTATAATGCAGTATTTTATGTTTCATGATGTGGCAGATAAAAAAATTGCATATTGGTTGGAAGGTCGACTTAAACATATCCAGTTCATGCCATTGCAGTTTTTGCGCAAGATACATCTAAGTAGAAAAATCAATACTTTTCTTCCTCTTCCATTTAAGTCGATTTGGAACACTTATTTAGATGATATAAAGTGGGAAGATGATACTAAGTATTTCATTATCTTTCTTGACTCGCCTTTGCCTATTGCCTTATCAAAGCTTAAGCAGTTAAAAAAAGAGCACAATATTTGTTATGTGATCCTGTTACTGAATTCTTGGGTTGGTGGATATGCCAAAGCGAACAAGCAATATATCGATAGCCCAGATATTGATCATGTTTTTTCATTTGACTACGGAGATTCTATATCTCAAGGTTTTATATTTTGTGATATGTTATATTCAAAACTTCCTATAAACTCCACTTGTTCTGGACCAGACATATATTATTTAGGTGGTAATAATGGACGATTGAAAACAATTCATGATGTCTTTGAAAGCATTAAAAATCATGGACTTGCAGGTAAATTTCGAGTAACAGATGTTTCAAGCGAAGATATGCTTTATCCTAATGAAATAAAGTATAATCAGTTCATCAGTTATGATACGGCGTTAGAGGAAATGTCTGACTGTAACTGTATTTTGGAATTACTTCGAGCTCCCCAAAAGCAAATTTGTGCCACTCTTCGCTACTATGAAGCTGTCTGTTACAACAAAAAACTCCTCACCAATAATAAGAATGTAATTAATCTTCCGTTTTATGATCCCGACTACATACACATTTTCGAGAAGCTTGAGGATATCGACTGGGATTGGGTCAAAGAGCGCATACTCATCGATTATCATTATGACGGACGTTTTTCACCGATACACCTAATAAATAAAATAATTCAGCTCGAAGAAGAGAAGGAGAGGCAGCAGAATGGTAAAAAAGAAGCTACTTGATTTTACAAGAAACTTTTCATATACCTTTATTTCGAACATTCTGTCTCTCTTAATATCCGTCGTCGTTGCTTTTGTCATCCCAAAACTAATAAGTGTCGAACAATATGGATATTACCAGCTTTACATATTTTATACGAATTATGTTGGTGTTTCCTATCTCGGCTTGTGCGATGGAATTTATCTCCGTATAGGTGGGCAGTATTACAGTGACTTGAACAAGTCGTTGTACAGTACACAGTTTAGATTGCTTGGACTATTTGAAATAGTTGTATATGCGTTCCTTTTTGTTGGGTCATTGCTGTTTGTCTCCGACACAAACAAACACTATGTTCTCACCTGCGTCTGCATTGCAGCAGTAGGAATGTGCCTGCGCTGGTTTATTACATTCATTTTACAGGCGACAGCACGGATCAAAGAGTATGCGATCATAACCATTACCGAGCGTCTTTTGTATGTTCTCATCGCCATACCGACTGTGCTTGCAGGATACCGTGGGTTTGAACTGCTCGTCGTTGTGGACGTGGCAGCAAAATACATCTCGCTATTCATTGGCATATGGTTCTGTCGAGAAATGATCGCAGCAAAAACCTTACCGTTACGGAATGTTGTCCCCGAGATCGGTAAAAACATTTCTGCCGGCTTCAAATTTATGCTGGCCCAGCTCTGTGATATGCTCATGATCGGTGTCGTTCGCTTCGGTGTGCAGAGTCATTGGGATATTGCTACATTCAGTAAGGTTTCCGTAACGCTCACGGTATCGAACCTTATTATGACTGCGATCAATGCGATCTCTGTAGTCATATACCCTACGCTTCGCCGCACAAGCGAAGAACGATTACCATCACTCTATCGCATTATGCGTGTTATGCTTGTCGGTTTCGCATTTGCTGCACTCATTATATATTACCCGATGCAAAAAATCCTTACAGCATGGCTGCCGCAGTATGCGGAAAGTATGCGCTATGCGGCGATCCTGTTCCCGATCTGTATGTATCAGAGCAAAATGTCCTTGCTTGTCAACACTTATTATAAGACACTCAGATTTGAAAATCTGCTTATGAAATGCAACATGGCAGCACTGGTGCTCAGTGCGGTCTGCACAGTGGTGTCAACGATCGTTCTCGACAGTGTCATAGTAGCGATCCTATCCATTCTCATCGTCCTCATATTTCGCTGTATTATTAGTGAGCTTTTACTTGCCAGACATATCACTATTGATGTAAAAAAAGATATTGTGATCGAACTTATCATGACTATTGCATTTATCATTTGCAGTTGGTATTTCGGCTTGGTAGGAATGTTTATGTATGTGATCTGCTTTCTTACCTATCTCATTTTCAAGCGTAAAGACATTATCGAAACGCTTAACTTTATTAGATCAGTGAGGTAAACCTATGTCTATCAATGATACAAAGAGTTTATTAAATTGGATAAAAGAACGTAACGCATCTATCTGTGTTCGCATAGATAAAACTGCACTTGATTCCTGCTCTCCTTGGTGTTACGACGGATCCTGTGGCAGGATACGCACCCCATCCGGTAGCTTCTTTGAAATTTCGGGTCTCAGATGCTCTGATGGCACAGAACAGCCTATCATCCTGCAAAACGAGATCGGCTACCTCGGCATGATCTGTAAGTGCTTTTCGGGCGAGATGCACTATTTGATGCAAGCCAAAATTGAGCCGGGAAACATAAACAAGATTCAGCTTTCCCCAACAATCCAGGCGACAAAATCCAACTTCACCCAAAAGCATGGTGGTGCGAAACCTGCGTATTTAGAATACTTCATCAGTGCATCCAAGTATCACATCATCGTCGATCAGATACAGTCGGAGCAGTCGTCGAGGTTTTTGGGAAAGCGAAACCGCAACATAATCATCGAACTGAGCGAAAATGATGACATTAAAGTCCTGCCATCGCATATGTGGATGACTTTACCACAGATAAAGGCACTGATGCGTGAGGACAACCTCGTCAATATGGATACCAGAACGGTACTTTCTTGCCTGCCGCTTGAAAAGTATCAACCCGAAATTTCGGACATAACACTGTTGCGCTCGATTCAGGGCGGTGGTGATCATCTGCCCGAGATCTATCAATACATAAACAATTTCAAGATGTTCGATAAGCAAAAGCGAAAGCTTGTTCCTTTGTTTTCTCTTGAAAATTGGGAGATGTGTGATAACGAGTTTGTCTGCAAAGAGCAGTATAGCTTCAAGGTCGTTTTCTGCGATATCGAGATAGAGGGTAGAGAGGTGCGCCATTGGTGCCAGCCGCTTTTTGAGGCGATGGGGATCGCTACGTTCGGACTGATGACAAGAGTGCATAACGGTGTGAAGGAATTTCTGGTAAGAGCAACCCCCGAAATAGGTTGTTTTGACGGAATAGAGCTCGGTCCCACAGTCCAGCGTGAATTTATTTACAAGGGTGAACTTACCGACGTGGACAAGTTATTCGACGAAAGGCTGAAGAACAAAGACGGTGTAGTCTTCGACACGCTTCTTTCTGAGGAGGGAGGACGGTTCTATCAAGAGCAGAACCGTAATGTAATAATAGAAATTGAGGATAACGAGATGGACGAGCTCCCACCAGGCTACTTTTGGAGTGATTACAAAACTTTGAATATGCTTGTTCAGGTCAACAACTGCCTGAATATTCAGCTTAGAAACCTTTTGTCTGTATTGGAGTGGTGATATGAGCAAGATAAGGATAGGCATAATATGCCCGTCAGAGATAGCTTTCCGCAGATTTATGCCTGCAATACAAAAATGCGAGAATGCTTCGTATGCTGGCATAGCTTATGCAAACGCCGAGGAATGGTTCGGAGACAGCGTACCTGACGAAACGTTAATATTATCCGAAAAGGCAAAGGCCGAAAACTTTCAAAAAGAATACGGTGGAAAAGTGTTTGACAGCTATTCTGAGCTGCTGAACTCAAACAACGTTGATGCTGTTTATCTTCCGCTGCCGCCTGCGCTGCATTACAAATGGGCGAAAAAGGCATTAGAACACGGAAAGCATATTTTTCTGGAAAAGCCGTCGACGACAAATTTTGCAGACACAAAAGACCTTATAGACATTGCAAAGGAAAAGCGTCTTGCAGTCCATGAAAACTATATGTTTGCGTTTCACAGGCAGATAGATGAGATAAAGGACATCATATGGAGCGGAAAGCTTGGAGAAATCAGGCTTTACCGAATAGCGTTCGGTTTTCCGCAGAGGGCTAAAAGCGATTTTCGGTATGACAAAACATTGGGCGGCGGAGCACTCTTGGACTGCGGCGGCTACACAATAAAACTTGCTGCAATGCTGCTGGGAGGCAGCGCTAAGATAGCATATTCAAGGCTGAATTACACAAAAGACTTTGACGTTGACATTTACGGCAGTGCAGCTATGGTGAACGACGACGGCGTTACAGCTCAGCTTTCGTTCGGCATAGACAACAGCTACAAATGCGAGCTGGAAGTATGGGGTAGCAAGGGCTTTTTGAGGACAGGACGCATACTTACCGCACCTGACGGCTTTGAGCCAAGCGCAGAGATGATCGTTGGAAATACGACAGAGACTGTAAACTTAAGTGCTGACGACACTTTTGCAAAGTCGATAGGACATTTCTGCAAGTGTGTGAACGACAATAAGATCCGCAAAGAAAACTATACAGATATACTCAAACAAGCTGAGCTTGTGGACAGTATGAAAGGAGCATGACTATGGCAACACTAAAAATCACCGAACTTGAAATTCCCGGCGTAAAGATAATCGAGCCTACATATTTTGAGGACTACAGAGGCTACTACTGCGAAACTTATTCCTCCCGTACTATGGCGCAGTATGGCATAAATACGGTATTTGTGCAGGATAATCATTTTTACTCCGCTAAAAAAGGTACTGTTCGTGGCATACATTTTCAGAACGAGCCATATGCACAGGCAAAACTTCTAAGGTGCACGCGTGGGGCGGTGATTGATGCTGCCATTGATCTGCGAAAGGATTCGCCGACATTTATGAAATATGTTCTGGTAGAGATCAGCGAAAAAAACAGAAAGCAGATATATATTCCAAAGGGCTTTGGGCATTGCGCGATTTCGTTGGTCGATGATACCGAATGTCAGTATAAAGTGGATGAGCTTTACTACCCTGAGTATGACAGGGCTATTGCTTGGAACGATCCGCAGATAAATATTGACTGGGGTATGAATACGGATAAATTCATCGTATCCGACAAGGATAAAAATGCGCCTTTTCTGAAAGACAGCGATGTTAATTTCACTATGGAGGCTATATGAAAACAGCAATAGTTACCGGCGCAGGAGGCTTTATAGGCGGAGCGCTGTCCAGAACACTGCTTGAGAGAGGATATACTGTTTACGGAATAGACGTCAAGAGCGAATATCTTCAGTCACTTTGCGGATACAAGACATTTGTACCGCTACAAATAGATCTGACAACCGACTGTATCTCGGACAAAATTTCCGACACTGTAGATCATCTGTTTTATCTTTCGTGGGGCGGCTCGTTAGGCGGAAAAGATCTTTACGATATTGATCTGCAAACTAATAACATAAAGACTGCCGCAAAGGTATGTCAAGATGCCGCTAAGATATGCAAAAAGTTTATCTTTGTAAGTTCAAGTTATGAGCATATGAAAAGCAGCAGCACGGGCGATTTTTCAGTTAATACTTACGGTATAGCAAAGAGATCGGCAGGCGACATTTGCGCACAGTTATCTTCACAAAGCAAAATTGAGTATATAAAAGCGGTGCTGACAAATACATACGGTGTTGGTGACCGTTCAAAAAAAGCGGTAAATACAATTATAAACGCCATGCAAAACGGTCTGCCGTTAAAATTGGTATTGGGTGACAGACCGAATGATTGGGTGTACATTGATGATACAGTCAGCGGATTAGTAACTGTAGCAGAAAAATGCCGTTCTTTCAGATCATATTATATCGGACACAGAAATATATCGGCGTTCAGAGAAAAAATAGAGATAATGCGTGATGTGATTTGTCCGGGCAGAGATCTGACGTTCGGAGAAATGCCCGAAAACACCTACATAGATTACACACAACTTACAAATATGATCCCCGACATTTTCGAGTGTCAGACAGATTTCAAAGAAAGCATACTAAAAACCGCAAAATGGCTGAAAGAGCAGAATATTGTGCAAAATGAACAAGTGAAGAATCAGACCTCGGGGGGGCATTTAACTGCCTGATCTCGTCATTTTCACCAAGCCTGTATGAAAGGC
Organism: uncultured Clostridia bacterium; assembly: GCA_947632425.1. GTDB lineage: Bacteria > Bacillota > Clostridia > Oscillospirales > Ruminococcaceae > UBA7477. The sequence goes on from CANRPG010000056.1 coordinate 9,301, forward strand.
TGGTGGCATGATGAATACCGTTGTAGTTACCGGCGCAGGAGGCTTTATAGGCGGAGCGCTTACAGAAAAGCTTTTGCAAAACGGTGTTAAGGTCTACGGGGTAGATATTTCAGAAAAAATGCTTGAAAGGCATACGGACAAAGCAAATTTCATTCCCGTAGTTGCAGACTTTTCTCTATACCATATGCTCTCGCAGATGATAGCGGACAAAAACGTAGATGTGTTCTATCATTTGGCGTGGCAGGGCGTGTTCGGAGAAGCCTTTAAAAATTACGAACTACAGCTTAACAACGCCAAATACGCCTGCGATGCTATTATGCAGGCAATAAAGATAGGCGCGGATAAATTTGTTTTTGCAGGAACGTATAATGAGTTTGAAATAAACAACATTATATTTTCAGAAAAAGCAGAGCCAAGGTATACCTGCATATATTCTTCTTCAAAATTTGCCGCCGATATGATATGCAAAACTATCGCGGCGCAAAACGGAATAAGCTATAACGCAGGGTTGGTCGCTATGGCATACGGCGAGGGCAACAAGTCGCAAATGCTCGCGAATACTCTTATACGCTCGTTTAACAACAATTTAAGACCTAAGCTTATAGACGGATATAATCTTTACGATTTTGTATATATCGACGATATCACAGATGCTTATATTGCAATAGGAGATAAAGGTAAAAATTTAAAAAGCTATTACATAGGTCACAGAAATCTAAAGACTTTCCGTGAATGGGTAAATGAAATAAAAGACATTTTATCGCCCGAAATGGAGCTTGTCTTTGGAGAATACAAGGATAATCAGTCAATAGACTATTCAAAGATAGATATTGACGCACTATACAGAGACACGGGCTTTGAATGTAAATCAGATTTTAAAGAAAGCATACTAAAGACCGCAGAATGGCTGAAAGGATATGAACAATGAAA
>CANRPG010000057.1 GCA_947632425.1 uncultured Clostridia bacterium
GAGAAAGGGGTGGTGTAAATGCAAGTTGCTTTATTAGCTCTTACATTGTTGATATTAGTCGTTATTGACGAGATCATTAAACACATAAAGAAATAACCGCACAGCCTTCCAAGATGTTGCGGTTATTCAGATAATCGTTTCTGGGAGACAACCGCTTAGTCAAAGCCGGTGCTCCCTTTTCTATGTATATTATACACCAAAGAAATTTATTTGTCAAGAGGTTTTTGAAAAATGCCGTGGGTTGACAAGTATCGACGGAATGTGTTATAATATATTTGCACCGGAACTGGACTTAACGGGCGGTTGTTTCCCTTTTACCCTCAGTCTGAGGAAGAAAGGGGGGTATGTATATGGATATTGCTACGGCAGTATTGCTTATAATAATTCTTGTTTTGATAAACGAGATTATTAAGAACATACATAAAAAATAACCGCAGCCTCTCAAAGCAATGCAGTTATTTTTTAACTGATTAACTAGGGAGACAACCGCTTAGTCAAAGCCGGTGCTCCCTTTTTCTATTTATATTATACACCATGAGAAGTACGTTGTCAATACTTTTTTGCAAATAGTCCAACTTTTTTATTATAAAAAATGTTTCAAAATAGCTTGGCAAAGTGGTTGAAAAATTCGTTCTGATATGTTATAATAAACATAGGTATATTTATTTATACCTGCTAATTGCTAAACTTGATTATTTCATCTAAAGCGGTGATAACATGAATGATGCTGTTATAAATAACATACTTGAAAAAGTTTCGAGCGGTGTGGCGCTTTACGAATACACGGGCGACAGGCTTACCATGGTATACTGCAATCAGACGGTATGCACTATGCTGGGCTACACGCACGAGAAGTTTATTGCGCGCTGCTCTGAAGATGTATTTTTCTGCGTTTACAGTGAGGACATACCGAAGCTTAGCGACTGCATGAAACTGTGCATACTTAGCAGCATGAGCAACGAAAAAGAGGTACGCTTTGTAAGGCGCGACCGTTCTCTGGTATGGGTAAAATGCAGTTCTAACATACTGGAGCAGGGTGAGAAGGTAAAGCGCATTGTGGTGACCTTTACCGACATAACCGAGGAAATAACCAGCAAGGCGGAGCTTTCTTTCCGCGCGGATCACGATGAGCTGACTTCTATTTACAACGCGAACGCTTTTTATCTGCGGACGCGCGAGCTGCTTACCGAGAACCCGAACGACGACTTTATAATGATACGGACGAACATTGTGAAGTTCAAGGTGGTAAACGACCTTTTCGGCACGAAGGCTGCGGACAACATACTTATAAGCATTGCGCACTTTATAGAAAATCTGCTGAAAGACCGCAGGGCGACTTACGGACGTATAACATCGGATCACTTTGCGTTTTGCATACCTGCCGATGATTTCAGCGAGGACACACTGGTAAGCAAAATGCACGAGTTTTCAAGCGCGTTCCCTGATTATTACAACCTTAGCTTCAAAGCAGGCATATACAGGATAAGCGACAAGGCTATTTCGGTATCTGTAATGTGCGACAGGGCGAAGCTTGCTATGCAGACTATAAAAGAGGACACGAACAAGACGTTTGCATACTACAACGATGACATAAGAAAAAATCTTCTGCTGGAGCAGCGCATTGAAAGCGAGATGCAGTGGGCGCTGGACAACGAGCAGTTTGAGGTATGGTTCCAGCCGATATACAGTCTTTCATCTATGGAGCCTTACAGTGCAGAGGCGCTTGTAAGGTGGAGGCACCCGACAAAGGGGCTTATATCGCCTGGAATGTTCATACCGATATTTGAGAAGAACGGTTTTATAAGAAAGCTTGACAGCTATATTTTTGAGCACGTTTGTATGTACATATGCCACTGCAAGGAGTGCGGTATACATCTTTTGCCTATCTCGGTGAATTTTTCGAGAATGAGCCTTTATGCCGACGACCTTGCGGACGAGGTAATAGGCATTGTGGAGCGGTACGGGCTGACGCCCGATCTGTTCAAGATAGAGATAACGGAGACCGCGTACAACAACTATCCGCAGCAGCTTCTGAACACGATAAACAAGCTGCGCTCATACGGTTTTATGATACTTATGGACGACTTCGGCAGCGGATATTCATCGCTTAACATACTGAAAGACCTGCCGATAGATGTACTTAAAATAGACATGAACTTTATGTCGGACTTTAACACTTCCGACAAGGCGACGAACATTTTAGCATCTATAATAAGAATGGCAAAATGGCTTGATATGCCGTGCATTGCGGAGGGTGTTGAGACCGAAACGCAGGTGGATTTTCTGCGTAGCATAGGCTGCGAGAACATTCAGGGGTATTATTTTTCAAGACCGCTTATGCAGAGCGATTTTGAACACCTTATCTCTGTTGACAACGGCAAGGCGCACATGGAGCACGAGACGGACAGTTCTTTAGAGGCGCTCAGCGATGACGTTGACATAATGCTCTCGGGAAATGCTACGGTGGCTAGGCTTATGAACGGACTTTTCGGCGGCATAGGATTTTATGAGTTTGACGGCGAGAATCTTGAAGTTATACGCGTAAATGACGGATATTACAGGATATTCGGCTACACGGTGGCGCAGCACGCGCACGATTCTAAAGACATACTGGCAAAGGTACACAAGCACGATATTCCGATACTTAAAAATGCGCTGCGGCAGGCATCAGAAACAAAGCAGGCGGTACACCTGAACTTCCGCAGATATGATGTGAACGGCGAGCTTTTATGGCTGGACGCCAGCGTGAGCAGGTTTGGCGGAAACAACGAAAAGCAGCTGATGTGCATAGCCTTCAACGATATAACAGAGCACATACTTTTGGAGAAAAAGGGCAACGAGAAGATACGCTTGCTCAATCACCTTGCGAAAAAGCTGCTTGAGATAAGAGATATTGAAAAAGAAGTGCCAAAGCTTTTGGGAGTGGTAAGAAAGTATTTTCATGCGCAGAGGGCTGCGATATTTGATTTAGATGCATACAACGACAAGGGCAATTTGTTCTTTGAGAACCGCAGCGATGATTTCATTCCCGACAGGCGAGATGTGAAGAAAGTGCCGTTTGAGAATTTCAAGCCGTTTCTGGATCTGCTGCGCACGCACAAGACGGTAACGATAAGAAACCTTGACGAGCTTGAAAACTTTGACGAGGCAACAAAGACAATATTCGGCGAGATGGGTATAACATCTCTTATTGCTGTGCCTATTTACACGGGCGAGCACATGACCGGATTCATATGCGTTGACAACCCCGAGAAGAACATAGATCAAATGGACTTTTTGCAGTCGTTCAGCTATTACTTCTCGCTGGTGGTGGTAAGGCACCATGTTCAGGATACTTCCGACAGCTACAACAGGCAGATGAACGCGATCATAGCGAACATGAACGGCGGCGTTGGTCTGTTCAGCATAGGCGAGAACGGCGAGATAAAGACTATTTTTGTAAGCGACAATTTCTTAAAGATAGCGCAGCTTGACAAGGACAGTATACCCGATGATATTACTACACTTGCAGACCCGCGCGACAGGGAAGCATTTACAGAAAATCTGAAAAAGGCTATCAGCAGCGGCGGCAAGATGAGCGATGAGTTCAGGCTGTGCGGCAGCGAAACCGGCAGCGGTGAGGCGAAGTGGATAAGCTTTGCGGCATCTGTTGTTACGGGCGGCGAGGGCAAGCGCAGTGAGATGATAGCGGTAATAAACGATGTTACCGGCGAGATAGAGGAAGAACAGGGTAAGTACAGTTCTGCCTTGGCTTCGGTTTTCGACAGGATATACAGAATAGATCTGTCGGGCAGCTGCATAAGTATGGTATCTAAAGAGGGCGGCGATGATAAGTCGTTTGAATGGATAGAGCACATTTTTGACGTTTCGGGCGTGCAGAGCAAAAACAGAAAGTGGCTTGCTAAAATGTGTATGCAGGCATTTGTGAACAACACATACTCGTGCGACCACAGTATTGAAGTAAACGGCGAGAAAAAGTGGTTGAGCCTTACTTTCTTAAAGCTGACGGACACGGACTATCTGATGTGCGCTTTGGACGAGACGGACAAAAAGCAGGCTGAACAGATAAGCATGGAAAACGAAAAACTGAAGCTGGAGCAGCAGTTCCATGAATCTGAAAGCGTGTATGTAAACAGCTCGGGCGTTGTTATAATCGAATACGACTACAAGACGAGAAAGCTGTTCGCGACGGAGAATTTCAAGCAGTTTGAGATAAGCAGAATTATAGAAAGCGTTGATCTTTCAAACAAGAAGCTGACGGCGGAGCTTACCAAAGACACCATACACCCCGAGGACTTCAGAGCGGCTATGGAGATGTTTGCAAATTCCGATGACTGCCGACCGAAAGAAATGCGCTTGAAACTGCGTGACGGCGGCTATATGTGGTGCAGCATTACCAAAACGGTGGTGCGCGGTGAAAACGGCGTGCCCGAAAAGGCAGGCTACACGATGATCGACATAAACGAGCGAAAGCTTTCGGAAAAGAGCCTGCTTGCCGCAAGCGAGATGATGAGCAACATTGCAAACAGCGCAAACTCGGGCGTGGTGCTTTTTGAGGTGAAAGACGACGGCTCGATAAAGACGCTTTACAGAAATGATGCATACTACACGGTGCTGGGTCAGGACAAGGAAAGCTATGAAAAGAGCGGCACTATAATTCCCGACATACTCAGCGACCCGGAGAAGAAAAAGATAGTAAAATCGGTAATTACCAAGGCTGCCGAGGGCAATATCTTCTCGCAGAAAACGCAGGTCACTTGCAGCGACGGAAGCAAAAAGTCGGTAATGCTGTCGTTCGCGCCATACCGCAGCAAAGACCTGTCGGACAGTGAGAAGAAGTCGATACTGATCATTGACGAAGTGCTGGATGAATGATGGTAATGTAAGGTATTTGCGCGCAAAGGCTTTAAGTCTTGTCAAGAAAGGGAAAGTTTTCGGTCAAGCCTTTTTCAAAAGGCTTGCAGGGTGTGGGGCGGCGCCCCACAAAACACAGCGTGCGCTCCGAAAAAGGTGAATTTCAAAATAGTCCGGTGGACTATTTTGAAAGAGGAAAATCCCTGCAAGAGAGGGATTTTCCTTTGAGAAAACCTTAGCTATTTTGCTGCGTTCTCTCAGAGAACGCCATGCAAAGTGAGAAATTTTTCGCGCTTGCGCGCAAGCCTGCGGAGCTGTTCAACGCCCTCTGTACTTTGGTTATCTTCTCAATTTGAGTATGCCATACGTTTGCGCACTTTACTTGTTATGGATTTTTCACATTGTACGGCGTTCCATAATGGAACGCGGAAAGAGAGCGATAACTTCTCAAAGGGGAGGCTCTCTCTTGCAGAGCCTCCCCTCTGCCAAAACAGTCCACAGGACTGTTTTGACATTCACCCCTTGCAGAGCGCCTACCGTATGGGGATTTCGCCATCTGCGGAGGGCGACGAGGGTTTCACCCTCGACCTGACGACCCTTTTGAAAAAGGGTCGATCGAAAACTTTTGGTTTCTTGACAGGGATTACAGCTTTTGATATTAAACGCACTGTGCAAAAGAATTACGGTTTTCAGCGGTTCGCAGAACCGCGCCAAAATCGCCGACCCACTTAAGTCGGCGAAGTAATTCTTTCAAGTGGCTTGGAGGCTAAAGCCGACAAGACACTGCGCTCCAGCAGGCGCTGCGCGTAAGCGCAAAAATATATAAATACACAAAGGAGCAACGAGTTATGAAAGACAATTGCAGACTGCTTACCTACCGCGGACACATTCGCAACCACGAGGAGCTTTGCGCTCAGCTGGGGGTGGATCACTCTCTGCCGCGTGAGGAGAGAGAAAAAGCTACCATGCTGGCGGCTTACAAAAAGTGGGGCAGCGACATGGGCAGCCACATTTACGGTATGTTCGCGCTGGCGATAGGCGACGGCGAAGAAATATTCTGCATTCGCGACCAGTTCGGCACAAAGCCGTTTTACTACTATCTCACAGACGACGGCGAGTTGCTGTTCGGCACGTTTATAAAAGACATCGCGCTAAGTCCGAAGTTCAGAAAAGAGATAAACAAAGATATGCTGCAAATTTATCTTTCGCTGACATATGTGGCAGGCGAGGACACTTTTTTCAAGGGCGTGAAGAAGCTGATGCCGGGGCGGTATCTCGTATACAAAGACGGCAAAGTTGAGATAACGCGCTACTGGGCGCCGACTTTCAAGCCTGATGAGAGCAAAACGCTCGAAGAATGGGCGGATATGATACACACTACTGTAACGCAGACGGTAATGCCGCAGGTGAAAGAGCCAAATGAGAGCGCGCAGGCGTTTTTGTCGGGCGGTGTGGATTCGTCATACGTGCTGGCGGTATCTGATGCGCAGGTGACGGGCTCTTGCGGATATGACGACGAGAGGTTCGATGAATCGCCTCTTGCAAAGCAGACGGCAGATCTTCTGGGCAGGGAGAATGTTCGCTGCCTTATCACGCCGCAGGAGTATTTTGAGGCGGTGCCGTATGTTATGTACAACATGGAACAGCCGCTTGCAGATGCCTCTGCGATAGCGTTTGCGATAGCCTGCCGCGAGACTGCAAAAAGCACGAAAATATGCTACTCGGGCGAGGGCTCTGACGAATTTTTCGGCGGTTACAATATGTACAAAAATGCGGACAGATACGGCGAGGAACTGAAAAATTTCTACGTTGGCAACACGAACATCATGAAAGAGGACGAGAAAAAGCGCATACTGAAAGAATACGACCCCGATGTTCTGCCGATAAATTTAGTAAAGTATATTTATGATGAGACCGAGGGACTTGACCCTTTGACGAAGATGTCCGACGTTGACATTCAGATATGGCTTGAGGGTGACATATATCTGAATGTTGACAAAATGAGCGAGGCGGCAGGGCTTGAGATACGCATGCCGCTGACGGACAGGAGAGTTTTTGAGATAGCGGCTGCGATGCCCTCGAAATACAAGGTAAACGCGGAGCAGAACAAGGTGGCGTTCCGCACGGCTGCGGCGAAGGTGCTGCCCGAGGAGATAGCGTTCCGCAAGAAGCTGGGGTTCATTGTGCCTATACGCATCTGGCTGGCAGACGACAGGTACAACGCGGACGTAAAGGCGAAGTTTGGCAGCAGTTATGCGGCGGAGTTTTTCAACATAAATGAGATAAACGCGATACTTGACGACTACCTTGGCGGCAACTCAGACGGCTGGCGCAAGGTGTGGACGATATATACTTTCCTCGTGTGGTATGAGGAGTATTTTGTGAAGAGGGGTTGATTTGCGCTTACGCGCAGCCTGCGGAGCTGTGCAACGCCCTCTGTACTTCGGTTATTCCACATTTTGAGTGAGCTAATACGTTCGCGCATTTCTATGCGAGGGACAGCGGTCGCTAGCGACCGCGTGAAGAATTGGGCAACAATATATAAAAGCCCAATTCTTCTGCACTTCGCTTTGCGAAGTGTGCCATAGAGGGTATAGGGAGTGTATCTGCAAGGCAGGGCGCGCAAGGCTCCGCAGCGTCTGCAAGCAGCCGCGCCAAGTTTCTTGCGAAACTTGCTCCCTTCTTATCTAAAATTTTCCCTCGAGCTCTCTTTAGGCGGTCGCTTGCGACCGCTGTACCCGACACCTACGACCACGCGCTGCGCCTTGGTGGTATTTCGCGACCTCTTCGCACGGAACTTCGTAGCTTTGTGGAGGAGGCTAAAGAGAGAAATACGCATCAGTTTTGTTTACAAGGCAAAAGAGGTCAGTAGTGCGGGAAATTGATTTGCAACGTACTGAATATAAATTTCATGACAGTTGATTTACAGCTTTTGTAGAAATGGCATGAAAGTCCACGCTATTGAAATTAAACGGACTATGCAAAAGAATTACGGTTTTGTTTTCTGAAAGGCTTCAGACTTTCAGAAAGCAAAATCGCCGCCCCACTTTCGGCGGCGAAGTAATTCTTTCATTGTGGCTTGGAGGCTTAAGCCGACAAGACACTGAGCTCCAGCAGGTGGCGCGACAGCGCAATATAATATAAAACCTACAAAAACCCCTTGACAAGTAAATCCGAAAGTGGTATAATTCATAAGTAATATCAAAAAAGCTAAGACGGAGAGAAGTAGCGGCAAGGCTTGCTTTCAGAGAGCGCGCGTTGGGTGCGAGCGCGCAGCGGCATGGCGTGAATAACACTCCCGAGCTGCGACCCGAACCACAGTAGGGAAGCCGCTGCCGCACGTTACGCGGATCAAGTGACCCGTTCTCGGGTAACATAGGTGGCACCACGGAATTTTTCGCCCTATTGCAAGCGTATCAGGCGTTTGCATGGGGCGTTTTTTTACTAGAGACAAGTAGCAAGATGTGCGTTGCCCGAAATTTACAGGAGGACTGAATTTAATATGAAACACACGGACATTAAAACTATTTTTGAGGACAAGGGCTTGGTAGGCGGCAAAGTTACCGTCTGCGGCTGGGTGAGGACTGCGAGAAACTCGAAAAACATGGCGTTTATGGAACTCAACGACGGCACTACTCTTAACCATTTGCAGATAGTTATTGATAAGGCATTGGGCATTGACTTTGAAGATGCGCTGAAGCTTGGCACGGCGGTCAGAGTAACGGGCACGGCGGTGGCATCGGAGCAAAACGGTGTTGAGATAAACGCGGAGGGCATAGATGTTATAGGCGAGTGCCCTGCGGAATATCCGTTACAGAAAAAACGCCATACTTTGGAGTATCTGCGCACCATGCCGCATCTGCGCGGCAGGACGAACACGTTCAACGCGGTGTTCAGGGTGCGCTCGGTTGCGGCTGCCGCGATACACGAATTTTTCCAGAGCCAAAACTACGTTTACGTGAACACGCCGCTCATTACGGGCAGTGACTGCGAGGGCGCAGGTGAGATGTTCCAGGTAACGACTATAGGCTACTCTGATAAGTACAAAAGCGCCGATGAATACTATGCGGACGACTTTTTCGGCAAGCGCGCGGGACTGAGTGTTTCGGGTCAGCTGGAGGGCGAAGTTGCCGCTATGGCGTTTGGCAAGATATACACTTTCGGGCCGTCGTTCAGGGCGGAGAACAGCAACACGCCGCGCCACGTTGCGGAGTTCTGGCACGTTGAGCCGGAGATAGCTTTCGCGCAGCTGGACGAAGTTATAGAAATAGCCGAAGAAATGATAAAATTCGTCATAGGCAGGATACTTGAAAAATGCCCAAGCGAGATGAAGTTTTTCGACCAGAGGTTTGAAAACGGGCTTATACAGAAGCTGGAAGATCTTATCTCGCACGATTTTGCGGTGTGCACCTACACCGAGGCAATTGAGCTTTTGAAGAAGGCTGACATTGAATTTGCCTACCCTGTTGAGTGGGGGCTTGACTTGCAGACAGAGCACGAGCGTTACATTTGCGAAAAGGTGTTCGGCAGGGCGGTATTCGTGACGAACTACCCGAGGGAGATAAAGTCGTTTTACATGAAGCAGAACGACGACGGCAAGACGGTGGCGGCGGTCGACCTGCTTGTGCCCGGCGTTGGCGAGATAATAGGCGGCAGCGAGAGAGAGGCAAACTATGACAAGCTGGTGGCAGAGATGCAGCGCAGAGGCATGGACATGGCGCCTTATGGGGATTATCTGGACTTGCGCAGGTTCGGCTCTGTGCCGCACGGGGGCTTTGGTCTGGGCTTTGAGAGGCTGATAATGTACGTTACGGGTATGTCGAATATCAGAGATGTGATACTTTATCCGAGGACGGTTGGCGGCATAAGATAGCTGTCAGAAGTTAGAGGTTAGAAGTAAGAGGTTAGAAATGGTTTTCTGAGCTTTTGCGTGTAATAATGTTGCTGCTTTCGCAGCAGCCTGCGGAGCAGAAATAGTGAATAGTGAAAGAGTGAATGGGAAGAAGCCTCGAAGAGGGTTCTTCTGCACTTGACCGACACTTGTGGCGGTCAACGTGTGGTGAATAGTTAATAGTTAAGGTGCGGCTTACGCCGCGAATTTTGAATTCATGTCAAGAAACCAAAAGTTTTCGGTCAAGCCTTTTTCAAAAGGCTTGCGGGGGTATGGGGGCGGCGCCCCCGAAAATACAGCGTGCGCTCCGCAAAGGGTGAATTTCAAAATAGTCCGGTGGACTATTTTGAAAGAGGGAACGCCCTGCAAGA